>JAAZYJ010000343.1 GCA_014239715.1 Flavobacteriales bacterium | reverse complement strand
GTTAAATAAGGTCAAAATACGGAGGGACAACAAAAACTATGGCTCTCTGATAGGTAACCTCACCAATTTCTACAAATTGCTGTTACCTGAAATAATACCGCCCAGCTTTTCAGGTGCCGAGAAGCTAACAATACTTACCGGATCTTTCATTAGAGGAAAAATTTCAGAGCAAACATTTAATTCATCAACGGTCAAAAACGGAACCCATCAAGGACTTTTGCTTGAGGGTCCCATTCAGGAATTAAGCTCTGCTATAGAAGTGAATTTTCGAGAACAATGCGACACTGCTCTTTATAACCATCGCAGCTATTCTGCACCAATATGCACCAGTGCTAATATAAGCGGCGATCCTAATGGTAGTATTACAAGCCTGGAAAAAGCCCTTGAATTTGCGGAACAACGAAATATAGAATTGGTTGTTACTATCGATGAAAAACTAAAAAAGAGTAACCGGGGATCTTACCCAATACTATGGTTCAAGGAGAATAACATTTCGATCGAACGATCAGGGCCGGATCTGGATCGTTTCAGACCCATTGTCGAGAGCGCTATGAAAGAATGATCTACACGCTGGATAAAATTGAGAGTAATGATTGAAAATTGTCTTCTGTTTCGATATTCAATAAACAATCAGACAATGCAACCGTCTCATTCGAGCTGTATAGCTGACCCGCACATGATTTGAATTTATTTTGCAACCCTTCATCGGTAGCCGGTGATTTCCAATGCCCCGGCCATCTGTCGCTACTTGAGCTTCTACCATCATTCAATACAATTTTCACCTCCATTTTTCCAAACGTTGTTTCTATTTCGGGATCCATGTCCAGAGTAATTCTCCTCAATAAAGTCTGCATATCTTCTTTATGCAATCTTTCATTTGTATAACTACTGAAGTTCACATTACCATCCAGTATTCCTAACGCGACATTGTATTGAAAGCTGAACCTGCATTCATCCGAATCCCTTGGGGAAGGGCGGTTGCAGTACTTGAAAATTGGAGAAGAAATCCTCACAAATTCAGGCATCCATCCATCTTTGAATAACGGAATAGAGGCCTCAATAGCAACCTGCATGGCAGTATGTGCGGGCCACTTTTTAAAGGCAAATCCAGGGTCCACAAAACAGTTTAATTCAGTCATTCCATGCAGAAGTATGGCTCGATCAAAATAATCTCCGCCATATACCTGCCCCCATCCGCTTGCACCCTCAAATGTTGCAATAGAAGCAGTAAAACCCTTTTTCGCAAGAAGTGCACTCTCAACGCCCACTCTCGAAGCATGTCCGCAGTGCGTGCTTTTAGTCATTGTGCCAATATTGCCAGCCAATCCGGATGATCTGCTTGCAGCTATACCTATAGCCATAGAAAGCTGCTCTTCATCCAGACCCAACCAAAGTCCTGCACCTAATGCACTGCCTAAAGCTCCTACTGTACCCGGGGGATGGAAACCTTGCTTTTGAAATGGGAAATGTCTTTTTTCTTTGGCTGCCTGAGCATCGTGATATTTAGCTGCTTTTCTAAGATCCGCCTGCAACTGGACCCCGGCAATAAATGCCTTTAGGAATTTTTCACCATCTGCTTTTTCATGATCTTCATGTGCTAGTGCTAATAATCCGGCCAAAATTGGTGAAACAACATGTGTGGGTGGAGAGAACATAGGTTCAAAATCCAACACATGTGTTGCCGCACCATTCACAAAAGCTGCTTCCTGTGGTGCTGTACTAAAACCATATCCATACACCGGACTAACGGCTTTACACCCCAGCTCTTTCACATGTTCAGCAAGCATATTGATCGTCGAATGTTTCATCCCGGCGATCATAACACCCAGACCATCCCTAATTAAGTTTTTGGCTACAGCAACCGTTGATGGTGGAATATCCGAGATGTCAATTCTTCTTGCCTGTCTGCATATCTCAAGTGTGGTAGGTTCCTCCATAATACAGGAGTAAATAAACAACTATTTTTTCATCAAAGCATTGGCTGTTACCATTTCGACTTTACAGGGTTTCCTGTTCCTGAGCACAAATTTGAAATATCAATTGATGGAGTTTTTACATTGTGGGGCCTCCATGGACGGAAACAGCATAAAAAAGGCCTTCTCAATATTTCTGAGAAGGCCAACAACAAAAACTCAATTTGCACTTTCTATTTGTTCAATTCTCTTTTTACTATGGTTGAAATCAAAGAGCCATCTGCCTTTCCTTTTAATCTGGCCATAGCAGCACCCATCACTTTTCCCATATCCTGAGGTCCGGCGGCACCAAGCTGTGAGATCACCCCCACGATCGCTTCCGCGATCTCAGCTTCACCCATTTGTTCAGGCAGATATGCCTCGATCACATCAGCCTGAAAATTTTCAGCTTTAGCTAGATCTTCACGGCTTTGCTCACTATATATTTTGGCTGCTTCCTTCCGTTGCTTATGCAGCTTCTTCAAAATTGCCTGCCCCGAAGTCTCTGAAACTGTACCGTCGCCTCCCTCTTTGGTTGCCTCCAGCAGCAGCGCAGCCTTGATAGCCCTTAATGCCTCCAGCTTTTCTTTTTCACGAGATTTCATAGCCGATATTATATCGGCATTGATCCGGTCTTGTAAACCCATATCAATCTACATTATCATGCAAAAAAGAATTACCACTTGAAAGACCGGTTGTACCATCCTCATTTTCACCAAGCGACAATCTTGACTCAGCAGATTCATCCGAAGCTTCAACGTCATCCAACTTGATGTTTCTTCTTTTATATGCCGGCTCATCTTCCAGATCCGCAATACCCGACGGCGTCTTTAATTTCAGGCTGATCCTTTTAATTCTTGCGATCCGTTCTTCAGCTAGCTGCTCTTGCTCTTCTTTAGAAACCGTCGATTCACTTTCATTTTCAACCTGCGACTCTTGACTCGCTTCCTGTTCTTGATTCCAATTCACCGAGCTTTGCACAACATCGTCCGTATTTCCGGACAGTGGCTCAGCTACTTCATCTTCTGCAGGTAAATGCTCATTTTCTATAACAGGCTCCTCTGCTACCTCTTCAACTTCCTTCTCAGTATCAGCATCATCCTTCAATATTGGTTGCCATTCTTTTT
>JAAZYJ010000375.1 GCA_014239715.1 Flavobacteriales bacterium | reverse complement strand
TGGGGCCTGATATTATTTGGCTTTCAGATATGATCACAAGTGGGTTGCCCGGTTCGGGAACATGGCCGCCCATTAGCAGTTATCAGTTGCCGGACTCGAGTCAATCTGTGGTAAGTGGCTTCCAATGTAGTGACCACGTGGTAACGGTTGGCCAATACGTGAACAGAAGTGAGTACACCGATTTTTTGGGCGATGTTCAAACATCTCCGCAATTGACTGACTCTTTGGCAATGAACAGTAGTGCAGGCCCCACCAGGATGGGAATGATGAAACCTGATGTAAATTCAACCGGGTTTTGGGTGATGAGTGCGCTTCCTGTGGCTACTGCAATTACAATGCAAGGGGGAGCAAGTGCTTGGCGATTGATACAATCAGGTTTTCATACCAGAAGAGCCGGCACGTCATTTTCGTCTCCTGTTGTAGCCGGACTGGGTGTGTTACTGTTGGAAAAATGTCCGAACATTACTACTCATGACTTTATTCAGTATTTACACGCAACTTCGTTTTCAGATCAGTACACCGGTGTGCTACCCAATTATCGTTGGGGGTACGGAAAAACGGATGCATTAGCTTTGCTGTCGGCTACAAATGTGTATCCAAACGTAATTGGAGACACGGCTTTTTGTTATGGTCAGTCAACAGCCTTGGCTACAGATAGTACCTATGCAGTATATGATTGGAATGGTAGCTCTTCATCTCCTTCATTGCTTATTGACAGCACGGATTCCGGATATTTAATTGTTGAAGATAGTTATGGTTGTAAGAGTGATTCTGTTTGGTATAATGTTGTGGAGCATGATTCTGTGCCGAAACCGCCCATCATTGATGGTATAGGGTGCGCCATCACTTCACAAGCAGACTCAATTGTGTGGTATGTAGATGGGATTCCGATGCCAACCAATGATACGATCCATTGTGTTGCAGGTTCGTCCCAATGGATGCAGGTAGAACATATTGATTCAAATGGGTGCTCATCATTTTCGGATAGTTTGTTGGTGGCTCCATGGTCAATTGATGAAAATGGAATTGAATACAACATTTATCCCAATCCGGTTAAGGATAGACTGGTCGTTTCGTCAAGTGAGATTATCGACCGAATTGAGCTAAGAGACCTTCAAGGGAAGTTGCTGTATGTTAGAGAAATAAGATCCAAGAAAGGTGAAGTTGACGTTTCAAATCTTGCTTTTGGGACCTACGCACTGCGATTTATCTCAGGTAAGGAATCATATAATTCGAAAATTCAAATTGCCAGATAAGCACACCGCAAGGCGTAAATTCTTATTTTAGTCGCCTAATTTTTAGAAGAAGTATGGATCTATCGGGAATAATCTCAATATCGGGAAAGCCAGGGCTTTACAAGGTCATTGCAAATAATCGATCAAATCTAGTAGTTGAATCGTTGGTGGATGGGAAACGCTCAACAGCGTTATCCACTCATAAGATAAGTGCCTTGGAAGACATCTCTATTTACACTGAGCAGGATGATGTGCCGTTAAAGGAGGTATATGATTCGATCTACGCGAAAGAGAGTGGCGGTTCGGCACCAGATCATAAAGGAGAAATGAGAGAATTGAAAGAATATCTTTCTGGAGTTCTACCTGATTATGATGAAGAAAGAGTATATAGCTCAGATATTAAAAAACTGTTTCAATGGTATAATGTTCTTCATGCAGCCGGAGCATTGAAATTGGATTCCGACGGCGAATCGGTTGCGTCAGAAGAGGAAGAATAGACCAGAATCAATCTATGAGTACAAGTAGCATTACAATCCCATCCAGACCTGTAAGACGGTTATTGCCCGATGATCTTAGGATCACGAATTGGGAAGAATTAAAACCATTCTTTGAAGAGCTGAAAGATCGGGAGATAACTTCAATGGAATCCTTACTCAGCTGGATGTCGGACAGAAGTGAACTGGAAGCCGTATTGTCCGAAGATGCTGGTTGGAGGTACATTAAAATGACAATTGATACAACCGATGAAGAGCTTTCTGAAGCCTACAAGTTCTATGTGACAGAGATTCATCCGCATACTGCTGGATTTGAAGATCTTTTCAATAAGAAGTTCATACGATCAGAGCAGTCAAAATTGTTGAAAGGAAAAGAATTTGAGATCTATCAGAGGGGGCTCAGAAAAGCCATAGAATTGTTTCGGGAAGAAAATATTCCGCTAGCTGCACAGATAGCACAGGAATCTCAAAAATACGGGGCTATCTCAGGAGCGCAGAATGTGGAGGTGGAAGGAGAGATGCTAACCATGCAGCAAGCTTCCAAAGAACTAAAGAAGCTGGACAGAGATCATCGAAAAGTAGTTTTTGAAAAAATGGTCAATAGAAAGCTGGAAGACCGAGATACCCTGGATGATTTGTTTGAAGTTTTGATGAAGCTAAGGCACAAGATCGCTCTGAATGCAAATTTTAAAAATTTCAGAGACTACAAGTTTGAATCCATGGGTCGATTCGATTATACCGTTCAGGATTGCTTTAATTTTCACGATAGTATTGAAAAAGAAATTGTACCCATAATCACAGAAATTCAGCACGAACGGAAAGACCTCCTCGGATACGATACGCTGAAACCATTTGATCTGGAGGTGGATCCTGAGTGTAAAGAGCCCCTGAATCCTTTTGGTACGGGTGAAGAACTATTGGATAAATCAACACAGTTGTTCTATAAAATCCACCCTTATTTTGGTGAGTGTTTGGAAACGATGAAAGAGATGGGACATCTTGATCTGGTGTCGAAGCAAGGGAAGGCTCCAGGAGGCTATAATTACCCCCTTTATGAGATCGGCGTTCCATTCATTTTTATGAATTCCGTTGGTACCCAACGTGATCTGATTACCATGCTGCACGAAGGTGGGCACGCGGTTCATAGTTTTTTGACAAGAGAACTGAAGCTTACTGCATTTAAAAGTCTCCCTAGCGAAGTAGCTGAACTTGCTTCAATGAGCATGGAGCTGATCTCCATGGAGTATTGGGATATTTTTTATACAGATGAAGCTGAGCTGAAAAGGGCCAAAAAGGATCAGCTGGAAACACTCTTGAAGATACTGCCATGGGTAGCTACGGTAGACAAGTTTCAGCATTGGCTTTACACCAACCCGTCGCATACTGCTGAGGATAGGACACGGGCTTGGAATGAGATCAATGATACTTTTTCCGGAGGAGTAGTTGATTGGTCCGACTATCCTGATGCAAAAGCAAGCAGCTGGCAGCGTCAGCTGCACATATACGAAGTCCCTTTCTATTACATTGAATATGGAATGGCGCAGCTGGGCGCGATCGCGGTTTGGCGAAATTATAAACAAGCCCCTGTCAAGGCTATCGAGCAATATATGGCTGCATTAAAATTAGGGTATACAAGGTCAATACCTGAAATATATGAAGCTGCGGGAATCAAATTTGATTTCTCTCAAAAATATGTGAATGAGCTGGTTGCATTCGTAAGAGAAGAGCTGAGGTTGCTGAATTAAGCTAAAAGATATTCACTTCTCTTTCCAGCTGTATCCCGTATTTTTCTTGGATAGACTTTACGATCTCAGTGCTTAGCTCATAAATTTGTGACCCTGCTGCACCACCATAGTTTACAAGTACAAGAGCCTGGTCTTTATGGACCCCATAACTTCCTTCTGTATGTCCTTTCCAACCGGCGTTGTCGATCAGCCATCCCGCTGCCACTTTCGTGTGCTCGGGTCCCGCAGGGTAAGATACTATTTCCGGATGCTTTGCCTTTACTGATTCAAATTGCTCGTTCGTAATAACGGGGTTTTTAAAAAAACTGCCTGAATTTCCTATTTCAGAAGGGTCGGGAAGTTTTGAAGACCGTATCGAGATCACGGCATCGCTTACATTTTTAATGGTAGGCTCTGTGATTCTCATTTCTTCCAATTTGGCTTCTATAGCACCGTAAGAAGTATTTATCTGAGGCAATTTGAATAAGCGGAAAATGACTGATGTGATAATATATTGATCTTTCAAAGAATGTTTGAATACACTTTCACGATAACCGAATTTACAATCTTTCTCTGTAAAAGTTTCTACTTCTAATGTTTTGATATTCAGTGCTTCAAGCTGTTCAAAACGATCCTTTATTTCAACCCCGTAGGCCCCTATATTCTGCATTGGGCTTGCACCGACACAACCCGGAATGAGAGAAAGGTTCTCAAGGCCTGCCCAACCTTGTTCAATAGAGTGAAGTACAAATTGATGCCAGTTTTCGCCGGCACCGACCTTTACGTAATAGTGTTCAGGAGATTCGCGTATTAATTCGATTCCATGAACTTCATTTTTTAAAACTACCCCATCAAAATCAGAGGTAAAAAGAAGATTGCTGCCTCCGCCAAGAACCAATCGGTTTTCGTGTCGCAAAGTCTCATCGGAGAGCAATTCCTTCAAATCGTTGACAGTGTGAAACACAGCGAATAATTTAGCATTAACATCAATTCCGAATGTGTTATATGCGTGTAACGATTTTTCCTTTTCTATGCGCATAGTACAAATCTATAATTGCAGCCGACTGTTTGTAGGTTGTTCTATGGTAATCCATCAACAGCAATAACTGAATAACTCAACCGTTTCTTATCTTCGTTCAAGCGTATGGGTAAGAAGAAAGTAATAGTTTCTGTAACCAATGACCTAGCAACGGATCAACGAGTACATAAAGTGTGTACCTACCTTCAAAATAAAGGATGTGATGTTACTTTGGTAGGGAGGCGACTTTCAACCAGCTTGCCTGTTGACAGGTTATATAAATGTAAGAGGTTTAAACTTCTGTTCAATAAAGGGGCTTTTTTCTATGCTGAGTATAATAAAAGGCTGTTCCTATACCTGTTGTTCCGACGCGCTGATGTATTAGTATCAAATGATCTTGACACACTACTCGCCAATAAAACGGCTTTGCGTTTCAAAACAAATTGCGAATTGGTTTACGACACACATGAGTATTTTACAGAAGTGCCCGAGCTGGTTTCGCGACCGAGAATTCAAAAAATATGGGAGAGAATAGAACAGAGGGTATTTCCGAAACTAAAACACATTTATACGGTGAACAAAAGCATTGCCAGTCTGTATGAAAAAAAATACGATCGGAAAGTGCACGTGGTGAGAAACCTGTCACCACGTTATGAGCCCAAAGTGAATGTAACCCGGAAAGATTTAGGTTTGCCTGCTGACAAGAAGATCATTGTCCTCCAGGGAGCAGGGATCAATATTGATAGGGGGGCAGAAGAGCTTCTGGACTCGATGAATTACCTTGATGGATATCATTTGATCATAGTAGGGTCAGGTGATGTTCTTGCGTTACTGAAGGAACGAGCAGAAGGAAGCGAAGATGTTACATTCGTTGGTAAAAAGGAATATTTGGATATGATGCAATATACGGTTAATGCAGATGTCGGTGTTTCGCTTGACAAAGACACCAATGTAAATTACAAATACAGTTTGCCTAACAAGATATTTGACTATATCCATGCGGGGATACCTGTTCTGGCATCCAACCTCGTAGAGGTTAAGAACATAGTGGAAAAATACGAGGTCGGAGCAATTGTTTCTTCACATGATCCTCGTGAAATTGCACAAAAGATTAGAGATGTTGTTGAAGAACGGCCTAAAGACATAATGAAAAACAACTTGAAGAAAGCGGCAAGCACGTTGAATTGGGAAAACGAACTGACTGTGCTCGATGCAATCTATCAGCCGCTACTGGAGGATTAGAAATAGGGATCTTTGATGTCAGCACTATGTATGAAAAAGTAAAGAACGTAGCAAAAAAAGTATTACCGAAGAGGTTCATTGACAGAAATGAAGGGTTCTTGAGAAAACTGGTTGCGATTACTTATCGGGGCTCTGAATATGAGTGTGCCATTTGTGGGTTTCACATGTCAAAATTTGTTGTTCTTGATAACGGGAACAAGCTATGTCCCAGGTGTGGAAGCTTACCGAGAACCCGTAGATTATTTACTGTATTAAATTCGGAAATAGGAATACAGAATAAATCAATATTGCATTTTTCACCTCCCGTGTCGATTGCAGAACGTATAAGAAAAGAAAATCCTGAAGAGTATTTGGCGGCAGATTTTGAAGGAGAATTTCAAGCTGTCGAAAAAATTGACATCACGTGTATTAACAAAAGTGATAAAAGCTATGACCTGATAATTTGTTATCATGTTTTGGAGCATGTTTTAAAAGATGATCTTGCTATTTCGGAGCTATATCGAGTATTGAGAAAGGATGGCACTTGCTTAATTCAAACTCCATTTAAAGAAGGCGAAACCTATGAAAATGCGGCAATACGGACGCCGAGTGAAAGGCGTGTTCATTTTGGGCAGAAAGATCATGTTAGGATCTACTCTGTTAACGGGATATCTGAAAAATTGACAAACGCCGGTTTTAATGTGAAAGAGCTTGTATTTAATGCAGATCCGGCAAATAGGATGGGTTTTTCTGATAATGAAACTATATTGGTTGCAACAAAGTCATGATCTCAATTTGTATACCGACATATAATTTCAATGTTATTCCTTTGGTAGATGAGCTATTGCTTCAGTCAGCTGAAGCAGGGTGTGAAATTATATTAATTGATGATGCTTCCGAAACGGAGTATGCAGAAATCAACAATTCACTTGGTGACCGGGTACGAACCATTTCTTTAGAAAAGAATGTGGGGCGTGCGAAAATCAGAAATTTGTTTTTGAATTATGCTGCGTTTGACTATTTGTTGTTCCTGGATTGTGATTCTCTGGTGAAGAACTCTGATTTTGTAGCCAATTACGTAAATGCAATTCAAAATGGCGAAGAGCAGGTTGTGTGCGGAGGAAGGGTTTACCAGGAGTCTCCACCCTCATCTGAACATATGCTCCGGTGGAGTTACGGTGTTGAATCTGAAAGTAAGCCGGCACATATTCGCAATCGACACCCTTACCGCTCGTTTATGACCAATAATTTTCTGATTCAAAGAGCTACTCTTGAGAAGATTAGATTTGACGAGTCATTAACGTTATACGGACATGAAGATACCCTGTTCGGGTATGAGCTCAAGAATAATATGATTCCGATTGTCCATATTGAGAACCCGGTGCTGAATGGTCATTTAGAGACGAATGCAGAGTACATTGATAAAACCAGCGATGGAATTTATAACCTAATCCAGATTCTTAAGACATCAAAGGATCCTGAACAATTTACCAACGAGGTTAGGTTGCTCCGGTACTATAGTGAAGCGAAAGAGAAAAGAAGGATCAAAAGACTGAAATTCATCAATTCCATTTTCAAAAAGAACATAAGGAGAAGAATGTTAAAAGGAAATGCGACGATAAAACAGTTCAATTTCCACAAGCTGATGCTGCTTGTCGATCTGATCGAGAAAGATCAAAAACGAAATTCTTCAGCCTGAGCCAGGTTGATCTCCAGTACTGACCCCGCTTCAGTTTTTAGAGTTCTGGATGGAAACTTGTTGATGATATGATAATCATGTGTTGCCATAAGTATCGCTTTTCCGCTGCTACTGATCTCAAAGAGTAATTTCATGATCTCATCGCTTGTAATGGGGTCTAGATTTCCTGTTGGTTCATCCGCCAAAATTAATTCGGGGTCATTGACCAAGGCTCTTGCAATTGCTACTCTCTGCTGTTCCCCACCGGATAGCTGTCCCGGCAGATGATGGTGCTTACCCTCAATTCCGACACGACTTAAAAGCTCGTCTACCTTTAGGTTCATGTCGGATTTATTGCTCCAACCTGTTGATCTCATAACAAAAACTAAATTTTCCTTGACTGACCGGTCCATGAGCAACTGAAAATCTTGAAATACTATTCCGATGGTTCTTCGTAGCTCCGAGATCTTTCTGGGTTTGATCCCCTTCAGATTGTAATTGACTATTTTACCTTCTCCAATTTTTAGTTTCAGCTCCCCGTACAGCGTCTTCAAAAGAGACGTTTTTCCGCTGCCGGTCCGGCCGATAAGGTAAACAAACTCCCCTCTGTTGATCTCTATGTTCACACGATCAAGTATAGTAATGTCATCTTGTTTGATCACGGTATCTGCCAGCCTTATTATCGTGTTTCCAGTCATGTGCATATCGAAATATGGTTCAAAGTGAAGAAAATATAATGAAACAGAAGCGCGTACCAAATAAACTTATTGACAAAATAAACTTAACAGAACTGAGTTAATAACTAAACATTAAACAGCCACTGTGATTGAGCGCCCTTAGTAATTTTATGATGTCTCTTGGTTGAACTTAGAGCTAGAGTATCTTATTTGATCATTTATTTTGAAGGCTACAATTCAAATAGTGTTGTGTATAATGTTGTTAGGTGGTAATATATATGGCCAGCAAACAAAAATATACACAGAAAAATACAAAGCTTTTAAAGATGGTATGGAGCTATATAACAAAGCTCAGTATCAAGCGGCTCAAACGAAATTCAATCAGACCATTGACGGAATTGACAGTCCTCACGATGAAATCCGTATCGACGCGGAGTATTATTCAGCAGTATGTGCGTTGGAATTGTTCAGCCTGGACGCAGAGCACTTGCTTAATGAATTTGTTTACAATCACCCGGATAATGTGCGTACGAAAACGGTGTATTTTAATTTAGGAAAACATCATTATAGAAGGAGGCGATACAGAGATGCACTTAAGTATTTTAAAAAAGTCGATAAATATGAGCTTTCTGAAGAAGAACAGATCGAATACCAATTTAAATTAGGCTACGGAGCTTTTTATACGAAGGATTTTTCAACAGCACGAGATAATTTTCTGGAAGTAAAGAGCAAAGAGTCAGCATATAAAACGCCTGCGATCTACTACTATTCGCACATTGCATATAGCAATGATCAGAATCAGCTTGCACTGGGTGGATTCAGATCGATCGATACGAGTGCCAAATTCAAAGCAATAGTTCCATATTATATTGGTCAGATACTTTACAAACAAAACAAGTTCAAGGAAGTAACGGATTATGCTCCACAGTTTTACGATGGTATATCCAAGAAAAGGAGATCAGAATTTGCACACATTATTGGCGATTCCTACTATAGATTAGAAGAGTACGACAGCGCCATTGTCTATTTGAAAGCATACAATTTCGTTGAGAAATCTTCCAGGGAAGATTATTACCAACTGGGCTTTTCATATTACCGGACAGGGGACTATGCGAATGCGATTAAATATTTAGGAAAAGTCAGATCCAAGAAAGACTCACTGGCACAAGTTGCATATTATCAATTGGGCGATGCTTATCTGAAGAACGACCAAAAAGATTACGCCCGAAATGCCTTCAAGACAGCCTCACAGTTTTCTTTTGATAAAGAAATAGAAGAGGATGCTCTTTGGTCCTACGCCAAACTGGCGTTCGAACTGTCTTACAACCCTTATGATGAGGCAATTGGTGCATTTCATGAGTACATAGACAAATTCCCCAATAGCTCAAAAGTGGACAAGGCTTATGAATTTCTCCTGAACGTGTATACAACTACTAAGAATTATAAAGCGGCACTGGCTTCGATCTCGCGAATTAAAAATAAAAATGAAAAAATGAAAAAGGCATATCAGACGATTGCTTTTAACAGAGGGGTTGAACTTTTTCATAATAATGCCTTCACGGCTAGTATAGCAAGCTTTGAAGATTCGCGGATATATAAAGTCGATAAGATTCTCTCTTCAGAAGCTGTGTATTGGGAAGCCGAAGCATTTTTTGGAATCGGAAAATACCAAAAGTCAATAGCAAAATACAACGAATTTAAATTAGAGCCTGGCGCAATTTTAACCGGTAAGCGAGCTCTTGCAGATTACAATCTGGGATATACCTACTTGAAAAAGGAGAATTACTCGGCGTCTCTGACGGCTTTCCGTCAGTTTATACAAGGGGCACAAACGACAGAAAATCAAAGAAAAGCTGACGCGTATCTGCGAATTGCCGACAACTATTATTTACTCAAAGAGGACGATAACGCGATCAGCAACTATCTGATAGCGATTGAAATGTCAGTTAGAAATGGGGATTATGCACATTTTCAGCTGGCCAAAAGTCAGGGGTTTAAAGACGATCAGGAAGGGAAAATAGCATCGCTTCAAGCCTTATTAGAGAAGTTTCCAAAGTCTTCTTATGCAGTAGCTGCTGAGTATGAATTGGGAGAAGCATACTTGGTTCAGAATAAAAACGAGGAAGCTCTTGGCTATTTTGAACGGATAGTTTCTGATTATTCACAAAATGTTAATGCGAGAAGAGCGCTGTTCAATATTGGGGTTATACACTACCGAAATGAAGATTATCTACGGGCAAAGGATATATTCAATCAGGTGGTAGACCAATACCCGAATTCAGAAGAAAAGAATTCTGCTGTTGTTCAAATGAAAGAAGTCTATAAAGCAACTGAACAACTTGATGAATACGTTGCCTGGTTAAGAAGTAAAGGCATTGATGCTTCTTTTGAAGAGCTGGATAATGAATATTTCTCAATTGCAATGAGTGAGCTGGAAAATGAACCGGTAGATTGCTTTAAGGTGATTGAGAAATTTGAAAACTACTTGGCTAAAATTGAGCAACCGAAGCATGGGATGGCGGCCTATTTCTTTGTGGCCCAATGCAATTATCAACTGCAGATGTTCGATGCCGCGATCTCGGCCTATAACAAAGTAATAGAGGCGACCAATAATGAATATACAGAGCAGGCGCTCTCGGAAGCTTCTGAGATCAACTACTATCAGCTGAAAGATTATCAGGCGGCACTGAGTAATTATACCACTCTTGAAAAAGTGGCACAAGAATCGGAGAATGTCAATAAGGCAATGATTGGTCAGATGCGGTGCTTCTACGAAATGGAAAACTACCAATATGCCAGAGAGTATGCTCGAAAGGTATTAAATAAGATCAGTGACGATGAAGAGCTAGAAGTTGAATCTCAGTTTATAGAGGCGATCTCGTTGAAAGAGCTAATGGAGTATTCTGCGGCTTTGATCGCCCTTCGTAGAACAACGGAGATTACGAAAAGTATAAAAGGAGCAGAAGCTAAATATTGCATCGCCAGAATCTATTTTATTCAGGAAAAATATGACGAATGTGAAAATGAAGTGCACGAGCTAGTAGAACAGAAACCAGGATATGACTACTGGTTGGCAAGCGGGATCATATTGCTGGCTGAGGTCTATATGGTCAGGTCTGATTATTTCAATGCCAGATATAATCTTGAAAGTGTGATCAATGGATACAAGGGCGATGATGATATCATTCCTCTTGCTCAGGAAAAGTTGTTGGAATTAGACGCCCTGGAGAATCAGGAAGAAAAAGACCAGCTTGAAAACGACACAGAGGAAATTGATCTTGGTGGGGAGGGAAACCTTAGAAATAAAAGCTTATTCGAAGAAAGTGAAGAGGAGAATGACGATCCGGAAAAGAATGAAGAGCCAAATGAAAAGCAGGATGAAGATGAATAATTTATTCTATTTATTAGTGGCGGTATTCTTAACAAGTGCTGTCTATGGTCAGGTAACTGACCCTGATGAAGGTGATTTTTCTTTAAATGTGCATGGGCAAGGAAGCCGATCGATTTCACCTCCGTCCAAGATTTCTGAATTGCCGGAAATAAAGAAGGAAGTACATGATAAACCGCTAATTTCTTACAAAATACTGTCAAAAAAGATAGACGTTTCGTTCGTGCCTAAACCTATTAAGCCAGCAAGGTTGAAAGTGAGTGAGCCCTTAGAGAAATTATATGCAGGATATTTGAAGGCGGGATTTGGAAATTACATTACGCCGCTGGTAGACTTCTATTACGGAGGGACAAGGTCAAGAAAGAACAGCTGGGGCCTAAATTTAAAGCACTTTTCTTCCGGACAGGGCCCGGAGGATGTGGGG
>JAAZYJ010000342.1 GCA_014239715.1 Flavobacteriales bacterium | reverse complement strand
TATAACCAATATTAATGTTCCGAAGAATATAATCGATATCGAAAATCGAATTGAGGAGGTAAAAGAGCAAAAGAACCAGGTTGTCAAATCACAGCGGTATGAGGAAGCGGCGCGACTTCGGGATTCGGAAAGAAAGCTAGCGGATGAACTGGATAATGCGAAAAAAGAATGGGAGACGGAGGCCAAGATCAAGAGGGAAATTGTAACAGAAGAGAATGTTGCAGAAGTTGTCGCTATGATGACAGGTATTCATGTGACCCGAATTGCTGAAAAAGAAAGTGGCAGACTGATTAAAATGACTGAGAATCTAAACGGTACTGTAATCGGTCAAAATGAAGCGATTAAAAAGGTGGTTAAAGCTATCCAAAGGAATCGTGCTGGCCTTAAAGACCCGGAAAAGCCAATAGGCTCCTTTATTTTCCTTGGACCTACCGGAGTCGGAAAGACTCAATTGTGCAAGGAGCTCGCAAAATATATGTTTGACTCGGAAGAAGCACTAATAAGGATCGACATGTCCGAATACATGGAAAAGTTTGCCGTTTCCAGATTAATCGGTGCACCTCCTGGCTACGTTGGATATGAAGAAGGTGGGCAGCTTACGGAAAAAGTAAGACGCCGACCCTACTCTATCGTTTTACTTGATGAGATCGAAAAAGCGCATCCTGACGTATTTAATTTGTTGCTGCAAGCACTTGACGATGGACAGCTTACCGACAGCTTGGGAAGAAAAATTGATTTTAGAAACGTGATCATCATCATGACCTCGAACATCGGGGCAAGACAACTGCAGGATTTTGGTACAGGTGTCGGATTTGGCACTAAAGCAAAAGAAGATCAGAAGAATGAGGAAACAAAAGCGGTCATTCACAATGCTCTCAAAAAAGCATTTGCACCTGAATTTTTAAATCGTGTTGATGATATGATCTTGTTCAACTCCTTAGGACGTGAGCACATCCATCTGATCATCGATATTGAGTTGGCAAAGCTGTTTGGTAGGGTTTCAGAACTTGGCTATAAGATCGAACTGTCTGAAAAAGCTAAAGACTATATCGCAGAAAAAGGGTTTGACGAAAAATTTGGTGCAAGGCCATTGAAAAGAGCAATACAGAAATATCTTGAAGATCCTTTGGCTGAACAAATTATACAAACCAAATTGGATGAAGGAGACAAACTTAAGGTTGATCTGAACAAAAACGGAGAAATTGAAGTTAAGGTAAATCGACAGAAGAAATCTGAAAACAAAGGGAAAACCACCAAAACAACTGGAGCAAAGAAAACTGCAAATCAGGAGGACGAGGAACCTACCGAACCAAAAGAAGACTAGCTTTTCTATTTACCCTCTTAGGAAAGAAAACTTGGGTTTGACAGCTACCTTTTGTGCGGTATATTCGCTTTGAATCCAAAACCAATACTGAATAGATGGCTTGGGCCTATGTAGTCAGTTGCAAAAGAGCCATCAAAGTCTGATAAGCATAAATTGCTCGGGCCAAACTCTGAGAGAAGGAGCTGATAGGAAAATACGATCCCGAAAGACAAATACTCGGAGCTACTGATAAATAGTGTCAGGTCGGGTTTAATGCTAACTCCGCTCTTCTTGTGCATCTTATTGCCGGTAGACTGCAAACAAGTTTCGCTTGAGGTGAGCATGTAGCTATAACCACCGTTGACAGCAAACTCTATCGAAAACTTTTCGGAGGTTGACACTGTATAGCCCACTGCTAAACCTGTGCCCACAATTTGCATACTTGCATTGGTTCGTTCAGGAATGGCCAAGTCGTTAAATGTCAGATAGCTGTGTTGAAACACAATTCCAAGGTGCATTGATTTAGAAACTGGCACATTAAAAGAGAAGCCTACGTCAGAAACTCCACTCATTAGCGTTTTGAAAGAATGATTGGCAATTGTAGTTGGAAGCTGAAAGCTTCCTTTGAAAAACGGTCTTTCCTTTTCTTTTTCTCTTTCCCTGTCCTGCCCAATTAAATTGAAGGCGATCACACACAGAAAAACTATTGAAATTACCTTCTTCAACTTATTCGTTATTTATTTTAAAAACCTGTGTGACCTTTTGAAGATCCGTCTTGAGCTGATAAAAATAAACGCCATCCGGAACAGTTGTAGTATCAAATGAAACCGGATAATTTCCCGGCCCCCTTTGCTCATCCACAAGCAGCTTAACTTCACTGTCGTCCTTGTCGACAATTGCAAATCTAACTTTTGTCGAGGATCTGAGGATGAAAAGAAATTGGATCTCCCCCTGTGCAGATCTATTATTAAGCAGGGTGTAAAGCTCTGCATATTTCACCTTGCTGGGTCTGATCTTCCCTGTCCCAATCACATTCAGTATGTACCTATAGCCAATGAGCAACAGGTACAGTGCCGTAATTATTGATAATCCGGCTATAACATTGATCAATATTCTATCCCAATCAATCACGGCTGCTAAATTAATTCAAATCATGTACTTAAGCATCAGTCCGGATGTAATTTTATGAACTCTCTTACATAATAATCAGACGGAATTCGATTACACTTGATACAGGCATGTTGCCCTGCAGTATCGCAACTGTTTCGGAATAACCCCGGAATTCCTTATTATTACGTGCATTTCTGACATACTTCATATTAAGTTCAAAGCGTACTATAATTTTCGATGACAATAATTCGTTAAATCAATATGAAAAATCAACTATTGTATTTCTCCTTTTTCTTTGTTTTTGCAGCATGCGGGCAATCTGACAATAATAGACACTCAACCGGGGGGGCTATTCCAATCACCTCAGACCAGTATTGGAAAGACTCATTGACAGTTGAGCAGTATCACATACTAAGAGAACAGGGAACAGAACGGCCTTTTACGGGAGAGTATTGGGATTACAAAGGGAGCGGGACATTCGTATGCAGAGCATGCAAACATCCCCTATTCGATTGCAGGACCAAATATAAAAGTGGAACTGGATGGCCGAGCTTCTACGATCATATCGGAGATGGTGTAGAAACACAACAGGATAACTCCTTAGGCATAAGTCGTAACGAGATTCATTGTGCTCAATGCCACGGACATTTGGGCCACATATTTGAAGATGGCCCCGAGCCAACAGGAAAGCGATATTGTATTAACTCTGCCTCTATTCTACATCAAGAGAAAGAATGACGTTTACATTATTTACAAATTCGTTGCAGAGTGAGTTGCAGAAAGAGTTGCCGGGCACAGCTGCCCATAAGAAAATGGCGCCATACGATCGATTGACTCCAATCGACCTGGATCGACTTAAAATTACACCGAAAGAAAGTGCGGTACTCATACTTTTTTATCCGGTCGACAGAGTGCCCCACTTTTGCCTCATCCAGCGACCTGAATATGACGGCATTCACTCAGGCCAGGTTTGTTTTCCGGGTGGCCGTAAAGATGATGATGACTCCGACCTGGCACAAACCGCGTTAAGAGAATCACATGAGGAAATCGGCGTTGATCCGAAAACGGTTAACCTATTGGGCGAGCTTACTCAGGTATATGTTCCTCCAAGTAATTTCCTGATCACTCCTTTTGTCGGTAATTGCCTGGTCAAACCTGAATTCATTCCGGATAAAACTGAGGTGGACTCAGTCATTCATGTAAAGTTGGATCAATTTCTGAATCCATCTATCGTAAAAAGGAAAGTGATACCGATCGGAAGACTTGGCATAAGTATAAATACGCCCTACTTTGACATTGCAGATCGAACCGTATGGGGAGCAACTGCAGTAATTCTGGCCGAAGTAAAAGAGATTGTAAATAAATTTTA
>JAAZYJ010000300.1 GCA_014239715.1 Flavobacteriales bacterium | reverse complement strand
TGACATCAGTCAGTTTATCAATGAAGAAGAGTTGAATTACTTAACTACAAATGTGTTGAATTCAAATGAATCGGAAGGGCAGGAGCTGGATGCTAAAATTCGATTGGATAAAAAATTTAGAAAAGAGAACAGGAGGTTGGAACTGCAGTATGACGTAGTCACTTCCACTACTAGTACGGAAGGTAATCTGTACTCTAACAATGTTTTTGCTCCAACGGTCGGTCTTTCAGATACTACGGATCAGGCAAAGGAAAATGACAATTCAGGACAGAGCCATTTTGGAAATGTAACGTACACAGAACCTATCGGTGAGAGAAATAAATTGGAGTTAGACTACATGTTGGAATATGGATTGTCGAATCAAAGCAGGATCACCAATGCTTACTCCGGAGAATCGTATTCTTTATTTGTAGATAGTTTGTCCAATGTTTTTGAAAATACAAGAACGCAGAATCGTTTAGGAATTCGTTGGATCTATCAGGATAAAAAACATTATTTCCATATTGGAGCCCGTTTGCGAAATATACGTATTCATAATGTAAATGAAATCACCGGGATTACGATTGATCAAGACATCAACAATATATTGCCTAGAGCGATGTATCGGTTTAAACCAAGTATGAGCAAGCGTTTCACCGTGAAATATGAAACCAGATCTCAACAACCGTCCATCAATGATCTCCAGCCCGTTCCGGACAATTCAAATCCGAATAGTATCAAGGAAGGAAACCCGAATATCCGCCCTAACTATGTTCACAATGCGTCCATCCGGTTTTCTTCGTGGCAGGCAATGTCAAGGAAGCACATCTGGATCAATGCAAATTTCACTTACACGGATGATGGGTTTACTGACTCTACTAGCTACGATAGGTTAGGTCGGGCTTATTCAATAACGGTTAATGTGGATGGCAACATCAACTCATCGCTTTATGGAGGGGCTGGAATGCCAATTTATAAGAGCATTATCCAGTTTCGACCGGACGTCAATCTATCCTATAATCGATACTACAATTATATCAATGATCAGAAAAATCAAACTACAAATCTGATCGCTGCGGGTGGAACAAGGTTGATGTTTGAATGGGACTCGTTAGAAATAGACCTGCGATGTGGCCTGTCCTACAACAATCCTGAAAGCTCAGTGAGGAGTGTGTCAAATACACCTTTCTCCACACAATCTTATACGGCATCTTTTGACTGGAAATTAAAGCATGGGTTTACACTGTCTTCTGATATTTCGTACAACATCAACAATCAACCTGGGGATGGATTCTATGATCTGGAATATGTTGTTTGGAATGCGGAGCTGAGTAAATCATTCTTAAAAACTGAAAACCTGGTCATTTCGATGACGGGGAACGATATTCTTAATCAAAACATAAGTGCAGCACGGCAAGTGAGTGCAAATTCGATCACAGATTATAAAACAGTTATTATTTCAAGGTATTTTTTGCTCAAGGCAACCCTTCGTTTTAATAACAACAAAACCAAAGAAGAAGATTTTAAAGGCTGGCATTAAAAATATCATTCTTTTTTGCGCATTAAGTGTCGCAAATACGGGGGTTCTTCAAGCACAAATAACTTCGGGAAGAATTGTGTTTGAGCGTAAAACAAACCTCAAGAAGAAGTATGCAAACAATAAGCGCATGTTGGATTGGCTGCCGGAGGGTTCAAAATCCAAGATCGACAAATTCGAGTTGCTGTTCAACGATACGGCCTCAGTATTTCGCCCTGTAGAAAGTGGCTTGCCTGAAAATATGGGGTGGACGACATCTAAAAATAGTGTTTACCAGAATGTCAATGAAGATGAGAAATTAACGATCCTGGCAATGTATGGTCAGAATATTTATGTGAAGGATTCGGTTTCAAGGCGTACCTGGAAAGTAACAGAAAACAAGCGTTACATTGACAAGTATCATTGCCGAAAAGCAGTGTATGAAAAAAACGACTCGACTCGCATTTATGCCTGGTTTGCAGTGGAGCTGGAAACCCCCGTTGGACCTGAAGGATTTGGTGGCTTACCCGGAGCTATTCTCGGTTTGGCAACGGAAGATGGCGGGATCATTTATTTTGCAAAAGAGATCGAACTCATTGAGCCCGAGCAGGAGGTTCTCAACTGCAAAATTGGAAAGAACAAGGTGTATACTATGGATGAGCTGGAAAAAGAAATAGAAGATAAATTTAGCAATTCCAGATGGGGTAAAGGGATGTTTACAGAGATGTTCCGTTGGTTGTGATTTGACTGCTTAATTGGACATTGTCGAAAAGTTATACTTGAAACCCAATGATACAAATGTCATCTATCTGCTCAAGTTGTCCACACCATGTT
The DNA here is from genome assembly GCA_014239715.1 of Flavobacteriales bacterium. The sequence continues at coordinate 2,052 of JAAZYJ010000300.1, read as the reverse complement.
TCGAATTCAGTATTTAGCAGATCACTTTGCTTATCCATTGGGATAGTTTCCATAGAAAGTAACATTTGCTTGAACGGTTTGTACATTAACTTTTTACCTTTCTGACCACCGAACTGATCTGGAAATCCATCAGTAAAAATATATACCCTATCCTCTTTTTCAAGTTGTATTTGGTGGTTAGTGAAGTCAGTCTTGCTGTCAGAAAACCCTACAGGACGGCGATTTCCTTTGATTTCGCTTAGATTGTCAAGAGCTTTTGTCTCAATAGGTTTGCCATCGACGCTTAGTATAGGCTTGTCTGATTTTCGGATCAGGTAAAGAGGGTTATTGGCTCCTGAATAGTTCAGGATGAGGTTATTTTTATCGATTGAGCAAATGGCTACGTCCATTCCATCTTTAACGCCTTTTTTTGTTCCATCATCAAATGTGTCGGTTACCAGCTCCGACAATTTATCCAGAATAGCGGCGGGTTGTTTAAGGCGGTACTCACTAACGGCTCTGTTCAGACCACTGTGTCCTACCATACTCACAAATCCTCCAGGAACGCCATGTCCGGTGCAGTCAACAGCAGCAACCAGGAGAACTCCATCTACTTTCTTAAGCCAGTAGAAATCACCGGATACAATGTCCTTCGGCCGGAAATATACAAACGAATCAGGCAATTCATTCTTGATGAGATTGGATGGCAGAATAGCATCCTGTATTCTCTTGGCATAGTTGATACTATCCACGATCTCTCTGTTCTTTTCTTCGATGATGTTGTTTTGACGATTGATCTTGTCGTTCCTTCTCTTTATTTTAATATTTGAGATGCGGATCTGGTAATAAGAAACTATTACGAACAGTGCGGCGAGTGCGCACAGCGAGTAGAACCACCATGTTCTCCAGAACGGGGGAGTAATGGTAAAAGAAAATTCAACCGGTGTTTTATTCCAAATTCCTTCATCATTAGAAGAAGCAACCTGAAAATTATATGAGCCGAAAGGAAGGTTCGAATAAACAGCATTTCTTTTGCGTATACCTTCTATCCAATTTTGGTCAAACCCTTCGAGTCGGTATTTGTACTTGACAGCTGCAGGGTTCTTATGGCTGATCCCAATAAAATCGAATGTAAAATAGTTCTCCCGAAAACTAAGAACGGGGTTGACCGGGAATCCTTTCCTGTCTAAAGAGTCACAATATTGCGCCCAATCCGTAGGTTGCGAGAATAGTTTGATATCGGTGATCTCGGTAATAGTTTCAAACTCATTGATGTGATCAAATTTTTGGTTGTACTGTAGAAGGCCGTGGTCAGTACCGACAAGGACCTTTCCACTTTTCGAAATGGCAATTGCATTGTTGTTACAAGTGTTGGCCATAAAACCACGGCCTGCACTATAATAGCGTACAGAATCGATCGAAAAATCAATAATGTTCAACTTATCGATGCCATTTTGATGTCCTACCCATAAAGCTCCTTGTGGGTCAAACACCATCGAATAGATCGTATTGGAAGTGAGCCCGTCTTTCTCAGTTAGATGCATGAACTTACCATCGCTGTAAATGTGTATTCCGTCGCTTGAACCAATCCATAAATCGCCGGAGCTGTCTTTAATGATGGTCCTTACTTTATTGTCTGACACACCATGTTCTTTTCCGATGTGGGTGAGTAAGTTATTCTCAAACTTTAATAAGCCCTCATCGGTTCCGAACCAATAAGCGCCATCATTGTCTTTGAAGATTACGTGAACCGGTGTGTTCGGAAATTGAAATTCGTCATTTACAAGCTCTATTACATCATTTTTCACTCTGCCCAGACCAAGGATTCCGCCCAGTAAAGGCTCGTCATTATCAATGAGCACACAGTATCCTTTGAAGATGGAATCATTGGATCTTATATTATAGCGTTTAAACTCGCCATTGTAGTAGCGGAGAAGACCTGATTGAGACATGAAGTACATGTTCTCCTTACTGTCTTCCTTGATGTCATGAATGTTATTGGCACGTCGGCTGTTTGGGTCACGGGTTAGTACAAATGAAGTGTCATCGTTAGCGCAATAAATCCCATCCTTA
>JAAZYJ010000386.1 GCA_014239715.1 Flavobacteriales bacterium | reverse complement strand
GTTGTGCTGGGACTGTTTGTGTTTTCCTTGTTTGTAATGAAGAATCGGCTAGGATATGAGCTATTTCCGAAGTCGGATGTTGGACAAATGGAAATACAGGTCCGGATGGAATCAGGTACACCCTTAAAGACAACAGAGAAGACCATTGAGAAAATGGAAGCTGTCATCAGATCGGAAATGGGTAGTGACCTTCAGCAGCTCATTTCTAATATTGGTGTTTTCTATGATCTGCCTGCAGCATACACTCCTAATTCAGGCACCCAAGATGCTTTTATCGGCGTTCAGCTTAAAGAAGACCATCAAGTTAGCACTTTTGAATATGCCAGTCGATTGAGAAATAAAATGAGGCATGATTTTCCGGGAGTAGAGATCAGTTTTAACACCGGTGGTTTGATCACAGCTGCTCTTAATGAGGGCAAACCTGCACCGGTTGATGTCCAGATTATCGGCAATGATCTGAAAGTGCTCAGGCAAATTGCCGAGCAGCTGAAAGATACCATTTCGGAAATACCTGCAACAAGGGATGTTCGGATTCTGCAACGAATAGATCAACCGACAAAAGATATTGATATCGATAGGATCAAAGCTGCAGAGCTTGGCGTAAAGCCTGTGGATGCGATCAAAAATATTGTGTCTGCACTGAACTCTTCTGCTACATTCGACAAAGCTTTCTGGATCGATGAAAGAAACGGAAACCACTATTACGTTGGGGTAACCTATCCCGAATTTCTGATCAATGACGAGCACATCCTCGAAAATGTAAATGTTTCAAGCAGCACCCATGAAAAGCCCGTGCCATTTCGGAATTTCTCGAAGATCAGTGAATCAACAAATCCTGTAGAGATCAACCACTACAATCTTCAACGTGAATTCAATATCTACACGAATATAGAGGGAGCAGACATCGGCGCTGTTTCAGACGAGATCCAAAAACGAATCAATGCATTTGATCTGCCCAAAGGATACACTGTAAATTTTCAAGGAGAAATCGCAACGATGAAAAGTTCATTTGGAGATTTAGGACTAGGATTGGGGCTGGCAATTATTTTGGCATTTCTGATCATCATGCCCTTATTCAGATCATTCCGCCAGCCAATTATCATTATAACCACATTTCCACTAGGCATTATTGGTGTTTCCTTGTTGATGTGGATCACAGATACGAATTTGAATATCCAGTCAATTATGGGTATCATCATGATGGTTGGAATTGCAGTTTCCTACGGGAACATTCTAATGGATAGGATCAACGGCCTGGTGAAAGAAGGAAAATCAAAACGCGATGCAATTATTAACGGTGCAGGCGATCGGTTTCGCCCCGTGTTAATGACCGCAGCCACGACTATTTTTGGTCTGATGCCAACCGCAATGGCTACCAGTCCCGGTACAGAAGCCAACGTGCCACTCGCAATAGCAGTTATTGGTGGAACCTTCATGGCAACTTTACTAACTCTTTATGTTATTCCGATCATGTATTTACTTATAGCTAAAAACAAAACAAAATGAAGCCGTTTCTACGCAGTACACTATACCTTAGCTTTCTGGCATCAACCATTTGTTTCTTCGGTTGTAACGAAAAATCGGAACAGGTTCAAACAACAGCCCAAGAGGCACACCCGGAGGAAGACAAAACACAATCTGTAGAGGTAGTGCATCCGAAAAAACGCTCGTTTCTGGCGGAAGTATTGATCACCGGTACCGCCCAACCAAATCAAAACGTTGTGATCTACGCCAGAGAAAGTGGCTATGTAGAAGAGATCCGTAAAGATATTGGTGACGCGATGTCCAAAGGAGAAGTTATTGCCGTGCTCTCAAATCCCGAGCTCTCCCGTATGTACGAGGAGCAAAGCGCTCAGCTGGACGCCAAAAGAAGGATATATGAACGATTAAAATCAACCTACGAAAAAACACCGTCAATAACCCCGTTACAGATCCTCGATGAGGCAGAAGCAAATTTCCTGTCCTCAAAAGCCGAGGTGGGAAGTATTCAAGACAGAATCAGTTTCTTACAAATTAAAGCACCTTTTTCGGGAGTAATTACAAAAAGGCTGGTCGACCATGGGGCATTGGTACAGAACGGGTTGACCGAGGCCAATCCCCAGGGAATCGTGGAACTGCAAGAAATAGATCCTATTCGATTGAAAATCCCTCTTCCGGAATGTGATGTTAGCGCGATCCAGCCTGAACAAGCAGTTTCTATCATATTCCCTGAGCTACCAGGTGACACTGTATTTGCAAAAGTGAGCAGGATATCCGGGGCACTTGACCCCGCCTCTAAAACAATGCGTGTCGAGGTAGACATTAAAAACTCAAAGGGTACGATCAAACCGGGAATGTATGCAAAAGCAATCATGAAGATCGATCGACAGGAAAATGTAGTTTCTTTGCCCGTAACAGCACAATGGATCTTTCAGAATGAACCGTTTATTCTGGTGGTAAAAGACGATGTGGTTGAACGCATTCCCTTACGAAAAGGGCTCTCCAACAAAGACTATATGGAAATACTGAACCCCGAGGTCACAGAAGAAACCATGGTTATCGTGCAAGGGAAAGGGCTTGTTTCAGACGGAGAAAAAGTACTTCCAATCCTCAAAAACGAATGATGATGAAAACACAAATAAACAATTCTGTGCTTATTGCAATGGCATGTCTTGTATTGTTGCCTTGTTCGTTATTTGGTCAGAATAACATCCAACCTCTTGACCTTACAACGGTCATGCAGCTGGGTGGAGCAAACAATCTTGTCATTCAAGAACATCTTAAGAAACAAGCGCTTGAAATGGCCAATAGTAAGCGAGCAAGGGAATGGTGGCTGCCCGATTTCTATACCGGAACCACTGTTCATCAGCTATGGGGAAATGCAATGAATGGGGATGGCAAAATTTTTCAGGATGTTAACCGGCAGAACTTTTGGGCAGGCCTCGGGATGAACGTTTCCTGGGACTTTGGAACAGGAATTTTTAAGGCAAATGCGGCTGAGCTAAAAGT
>JAAZYJ010000339.1 GCA_014239715.1 Flavobacteriales bacterium | reverse complement strand
TTGATCAGGTCGATCTTTTCATAAGTAACTACTTTTCTTGATTCATGCTTTAACAACCAGATCCGTTCAAGACCGAATGTTGCTCCCACGATAGCCAGGTTAACGAACCCCAGCTCCGCATAGCTCATTTTGTTATTGGCAAGAGCATTGATCACCGATACGCCTATTACAATGAACAGATAGGTCATTTCTTTAATGGGGATCGGATCGGTTCGATACCTTATTATCCCAAATATTGCAAACAGACCCAGAGCCATTCCCAGTCCAAGGTCAAACTTCTTAAGTGTAAAGCAAATGGAGAATATAATTATGCTCAATAGGAAGTAGGAGAACAAATAGTCTTTGCGCTTTGCGATCGGATAATAGATCATCCTTACGATCACAAACAAGATCACAAAATTCAAAGCGAATCGAAATACCAATTTCCAAAAATCATTGTCGAATGCTTGCAGACCCAGCCATGTTTTAGGTTGGCTGCGCTGGGCTTTTTCTGCAGTGTCTTTGATCTCATCTCCAAGATCTTTAACGACCTGTCCTTTCTGGATCATCTGGTCTACCAGCTCTTCAGCCCCGCTTTGGACAAAAAAGTCAGAAAGCCAGTTTGATATGTCTAATACTATTTCCATTATGCTGTCAATTTATCAAGCTTTAAAATTTTCCCTTTGAAATTGTTGTATTTCAATTCCTTCTTCAAAAATACACACCCAATGCAATATTTACTCATTCTTGTTGGTCTAATTTGCATTGCCTTCAATTTAGCAACCATAGGGGTATTGCGACTCACGCGCTCCTGTTTTACTTCGGCGATAACGATGTTGGGTAATGTTTTTGTTCTGCCGTTGGCTTCAAAGGTCAGGTCTGTGTCGATCGTAAGTCGCTCTTTCAGCTCCTGGTTGACCAGTGTTATTCTTGAGAATGAATTCCATAATGACTGGTTCAATTGAGACTTGTATCCCATAACATCTTTTACGAAAGATTCATTTTCTTGATCCAGCTCGGTTTGAAAATCAGAGATCAACGTTCTTTTCTTGACCGTTCTGCCTTTACGCTTGTTCTTGATCTCAAGATAACACAACCCACTATCTATGTACTTTCGGATCCTAACCTTATAGCGATTTTCTTTCCCGTTCTGGTGCTTATTGAAAAATTCGTGGTCAGGAGTGTCAAAATAAAGGGTCTTGTAATTGCTATACCTTTTATTGTCAATGGTAAGCACTTTGTAGTCTTTTGAGGACATTTTAAGTAGGCCAATTAGATCAGGAAGGGTAAATACATATTTAGTATCCGTTCTATTTAATAATTTTACTTCATCCATCTCTGTTAAAGAGATGGGCTGGAAAAGTTCAATAGCTGCTAATAGATCCCCGTTCATTCTGATACAAAAGTAATTACTTTATTTTGTGATAACTACTGATAATAAAACCACTTTAAAATCTAAGTGTTAATTTTGTCGGGTTAGTTAGCTTAGATTAATGTAGATTCAGATTGAATTGCGGTAAATCCTGTTATGAAAAAAGAGAAAACGTATCAATTGAGGGTAGATATTTATCCTAGCATCGACGAATTGGACAAACAGGATCAATCCTTGCTCCGAAAAGCGATTGAAATAAGTAAGCAGGCTTACGCTCCTTATTCAGGGTTTTATGTTGGCGCTGCATTGGAGCTGGACAACGGAGAAATAATCACCGGAACTAATCAGGAGAATGTTGCATACCCCTCAGGAATCTGCGCAGAAAGGACGGCATTTTATTATGCGGGAACCCATTTCCCTTCTCAAAAGATCAAAAGGGTGGCGGTTTCTGCACATTCAAAGAATTTTCGTGTGAATTATCCTGTAAGTCCTTGTGGGGCATGTCGCCAGGCGATGCACGAATACGAAAGTAAACAGGAAACACCGATAAGAGTGATCATGATGGGCGAATCAGGAGAAATCAGGGTAATGCATTCTATTGCTGATTTACTTCCTTTTACTTTTAATGAGAAAGGATTAAAGAAGGATTAATTTTATATTTGTTTTAACAAACAAGGGATTATGGCAACTGCTTCCGCAAATAAAAAGACAGTTAACAGGGGTAACTCCGTCAAGACGAAGTATTCAAAAAAGCAATACCTCAAATGGTATGAAGACATGCTGGTCATGAGAAAGATCGAAGAAAAGACCGGCCAACTATACATTCAACAGAAGTTTGGAGGCTTTTGCCACCTGTACATAGGTCAGGAGGCTGTGGTCGCCGGTACAGCTTCTGCCTGTGAACCTGGAGACAAACACATTACTGCTTATAGAGATCATGCGCATCCAATAGCTCTGGGAGTCCATCCGAAAGAAATGATGGCAGAACTATATGGTAAAACCACAGGGATGACCAAAGGAAAAGGAGGTTCGATGCATATGTTTAAGAAAGAGGTCAACCTAATGGGTGGGCATGGCATTGTAGGGGCTCAAATTCCGATGGGAGCGGGAATTGCCTTCGCAGAAAAATATAAAAAGACCGGGAACGTGTGTTTTACGTCTTTTGGTGATGGAGCAGCCAGGCAAGGAGCGCTGCATGAAACCTTTAATATGGCTATGAAATGGATGCTCCCTTGTATCTTTATAATTGAGAATAACAATTATGCAATGGGAACTTCAGTTGAAAGAACAACCAATGTATTCGAGCTGAATGAGATCGGTAATTCATACCGTATGCCGTCCGAAGCTGTTGACGGTATGAAAGTTGAAGCGGTGCATGAAGCGATAAAACGAGCTTCAGATCGTGCAAGAAAAGGAGGAGGACCCACCCTACTTGATATCAGGACATACAGGTACAAAGGACACTCGATGTCTGATCCGCAGAAGTACAGAACGAAAGAGGAAGTAGAAGAATACAAGGACGAGGACCCAATAGAAAAAGTACTGAAAACGATAATCGATAATAAGTTTGCTTCACAGACGCAGATCAACAAGATTCAGGAAAAAGTTAAAGCACTTGTAGAAGAATCTGTCGAATTTGCCGAAAATGGCCCGGAACCAATAGCGGATGAATTGTATGAAGATGTGTATTCGTCTGAGTATCCATTTATAATAGAATAATTACATAATGGCAGAAATTGTTAGAATGCCCAAGCTTAGTGATACCATGGTAGAGGGTGTGGTAGCTGAATGGCACAAGAATGTAGGTGAAACGGTATCTTCTGGAGATCTACTCGCGGAAATCGAAACCGATAAGGCAACCATGGAATTTGAATCATTTTATGACGGCGTGCTTCTGCACATTGGGGTAGATAAAGGAGATACGGCACCTGTAAATAATATTCTGGCCATTATAGGTGAAAAGGGAGAAGATGTAAAGAAGATCCTTGCCGAAGAAGCAAAGAATAACCCTGAACAAATCGCTCAGGAAGAACCCGCCGCAACCCAGCCTAAGGAGCCAATAATTGCTGAACAGAAGACGGTCGATGCTAATCCGGTTATATCCGAAAAGCAAGTCGTTAAAAATACAGATGGAACGAAAATACCTGCTGCATCAGGTAATGGTAAAATAAAAGCTTCTCCACTGGCGAAAAGGTTGGCCGAGGAAAGAGGAATTAATCTTGCGTTCATTCAGGGTACAGGTGAAGGCGGCCGAATAATAAAAAGAGACATTGACAATTATCAGGGAGGCACTAGATCGTTCACGGGTGTTGAACGCTATACTGAAGAGCCTGTTTCTCAAATGAGAAAGATAATTGCTCAGAGACTTGGAGAAAGTAAATTTTCCGCTCCACATTTTTACCTGACGATAGAAGTCAATATGGAAAATACGATTGCTTCAAGAGTAGGGATCAATGCGGCGATAGCTCCGGCGAAAATATCTTATAACGACCTGATCGTTAAGGCGGTAGCCTCAGCGCTTAAAAAACATCCAAAAGTGAATTCATCGTGGTTGGGTGACCGGATCAGATACAATGAGCATGTGCATATCGGCGTGGCGGTAGCTGTTGAGGAAGGGCTATTGGTGCCGGTTGTCAGATTTGCTGACGGAAAATCATTAACGCAAATTGGCTCAGAAGTTAAAGATTATGCGGCCAGAGCCAAAGACAAAAAACTCCAACCTGAAGATTGGGAAGGCAATACTTTCACCATATCTAATCTGGGAATGTTCGGAATTGAAGAGTTTACAGCAATTATTAATCCACCGGATGCATGCATTCTGGCGGTCGGAGGAATTGTAGAAAAGCCCGTTGTCAAAGCTGGGCAAATCGTTCCTGGAAATACCATGAAGGTAACGCTTTCATGCGACCACCGGGTTGTTGATGGGGCTGTTGGCTCTGCGTTTCTAAATACATTTAAGGATTTCATGGAAAATCCGGTCGTTTTTCTTGGGGAGAATAATATCTAGCGGGGCAAGCACTCCTCTTACAGAATAATCCAACACATACAAGTTGATTGGTAACAGATTTGGTTGAGATTCAATCTCGATCAGGATTGAATAGTTGGCTATTTTATATGCATGGTCAATCCTAGAATGCTAGGTAATTCAGGTATTTCAGGTGGTAAATGTAAAAAGTACAATAAGTTTTAGTAGATTTACATTTACCGAGCAGCCTAGCATGAACAAACTACTACTAACGATACTATTTTCTGTACTGTTTGAATTTTCTTTTTGTCAAAGCATAACGACGAATGGAGTTAGCTTGACAGAAACCGGAGGAGCACCAAGTAGTTGCTTGACGAATGGGTTTAAAACACTTTGGCCTGCAGTCGATCTTTCACCCTTCGTAAACTGCATTGAGTTAACTACAGTTGGTAATAGCTTTGAGAGCAGTGCTGTATGGGCCTGTGACCCGATTAATTTGGGGCAAAATTTTAAAGTAACTTTTACTGCCAATTTTGGTTCCACAACTCCGGCCGGTGATGGAATAGCTTTTGTTTTGCAAACAGAGGGTGTTCCACAAGTCAAAGGAGGCCAGGGCGGAGGGATTGGATATTCTTACGGTAATGGTGCGGCTTGTATGTCGGGAAGCTGCCCAATATCTCCATCTTTGGCCATTGAGTTTGATACGTATGACCACTCATCTGATCCACTAACGCCACCAATAAATGATGCTGCCTGTGACCACCTGTCTATGCAGAAGAATGGATTGATGGATGCTTTTAATACTGCTCTGAGCCCTACATGCTTAATTGCAAGTGGTTCTGTTATAGATGGACTCGATCACAACATCTGTATCTCCTGGGATAGAACTTTACTTCAGCTGGAAGTTTATTTTGATGGAGCTTCGGTAGGGGTTTTAAACGATAATATTGCTGCACCGTTTTCGTATTTTTTTAATCCTGGTTCTGTTTACTGGGGTTTTACGAGTGCAAAAGGACCCGCACCGCAACTGCAGAACGTTTGTAATGTGGAAATGCAAACGAATATTGTGTCTCCGTCTTGTGCTATAGCGCTACCCGCCGAGTCACTTTCGTTAATTGCTGAACAAGATTATGAGATTACGGATCCAAGTGTAAATTTGGAATGGACTGCTCATGGCACAAGTTCGGTTCAGTCTTTTGAATTGCAAAGGTCATCGGATGGGGTGAGCTTTCAAACATTTGCTACCATCTTGCCCGAGAATAACGAAACTGATCATGCATATAACTTTACAGATGTTTCTCCTGTACTTGGCATAAACTACTACAGAATCAGAAGCATGGATTCTCGAAATAATTCCTTCTATTCGAACATTACCTCGGTTCAGTTGAAGGATGCCATAGATGATATTGTGTTGTTCCCGAATCCGGTTCAAGATGTGTTAACTATTTCGTTTAATTCAATAGGAAAGAAAGAGATCGGAATCGCAATATACAGTCTTGTTGGGGAGGTGCTGCTCCAGGAAATGTTAATCGGAAATCATGGGCCCAACCATTTCAAAATTGCTACATCTGATTTTCCAATGGGCATGTACATTCTTCAAGTTGGAAATGGAATGACTGTTCAAAAAATAAAATTCGTAAAAGAATAGATAATAATTCTGAATATTTCCAGAGCTGTATTTCTGTATGGATAACAACGCCACAAAAGCAATAAAAGAGGATCTTTCGAATAAAAGTTATAGATTCTACCAGATGAGACCTATATTTTTTCACATTGCATCAGGTAAGTGTAAAAAATACAATAACTTTCATTAAATTTAGCGACTCGCCAACCTCACTGCCATGAACAGAATACTGCTAAGTGCAATTATAACGATGCTCGTCTCAATGAGCTTAGCACAGAGTATTACGACCAATGGTGTAGCTTTAACAGAAACCGGTGGTGCTCCAACCAGCTGTCTTACAAACGGCTTCAAAACAATAAATTCAGCTACTGATTTAGGAAGCTGTATTCAATTGACCACAAGTTCAGCATCTTTTGAAAATGGAGCTTTTTGGGTTTGTGATCCAATAGATTTGAATCAGACATTCAAGATCACTTTTACCGCAAATTTTGGTTCTGATCCAACTACCGGTGATGGGATCGCATTTTTGCTTCAAACCGAAGGCCTCCCACAAGTAATTGGCGGGCGAGGAGGAGGAATTGGTTATTCCGACGGTGACGGAATTGGTTGCCTTAGTGCTCCTTGCCCTATAAGCCCATCACTTGCTGTGGAATTTGACACATATGACCACACTGCTTTTTCAATAAACGACCTTGTTTGTGATCATATGTCCATGCAAACAAACGGAGTTATGTCTTTAAGCAATACCATCAATGGTCCCAGCTGTTTATTGCCCGGAGGGGTCACCGTAAAAGATGGAAATGATCATGACATCTGCATTACCTGGGATCCATCATTGTTGGAGTATGAAGTTTATTTTGACAATGCATCAATTGGCCTTTACCTGGGAGACATTCGAACTTTGTTTCTGAATCCGGCTGCTGTTTGGTGGGGGTTTACCAGTGCAAAAGGTCCGGCTCCTCAAACTCAAAATGTATGCAATGTTCAAATGGAGACAAATATTGCAAGTCCCTCTTGCGCATGTACGATAGAGGATGCAACGTTTACCCTTACAGATTTTTGTGACGGAAATACCAATTCAGCAACAGGCATCGTTACTCTTGGCGGTTCGTTTGCCTTTAACCCCGCCCCTGGCGATGGGGCTATTGTAAACCCTTCCACGGGAGAGGTGATCAATGGGGTGCCGGGAACAACCTACACTATTGAATACACAACCGCGGGAAGTTGTCCTGGCGTGAGTTCGGAAAGTGTAACAGTCCTTGCAGTAGATGATCCTTCGTTTGTTCTAACAGACTTTTGCGAAGGAGCTGCAAATTCTGCAACTTCTATAGCTACGATTGGCGGTATGTTCTCATTCGCACCGGACCTTGGAGACGGTTCAACTATCAACACAACAACAGGTGAAATTACGGCAGGAGTTTCGGGCACAACATACACCATTGAATATCTAACTTCCGGTATTTGTTCAGCAACCCTTAGGCTGACAGTGTCCGTTCTTGCTAGCGACGATCCATCCTTTACGCTGACGGATTACTGTGATGGTGCAACCAACAGTGCCACCGTAACGGGTCTTGCAGGAGGATCTTTCTCCTTTGACCCTGATCCGGCTGATGGATCAAG
>JAAZYJ010000309.1 GCA_014239715.1 Flavobacteriales bacterium | reverse complement strand
TGATTCAATGACATCCGTAACCTGCTTGATGATGTCGGCATCTCGGCCTTCGCTGATGTTGGGTACACATTCAATTAGCTGCATGTTGCGATTTATTAGTTACTAAAATTCCTACGGCAAATATCACGTTTATAAGTGATTTACCTCTATTGGCTCGAAGTTATTATTTGAATTTTGGTTGTCGCGCTCTTTTTCAATTTTTTTTTGAAAAAGTCGTGTGCTCTGATAAGAAGATCAGATTCAGTCTATTGTTCCTAATAACCTAAAATTCTCGTACCCTCCCAACAGAAATATTCAGATTGTTCTAGTAAGAACTATTAGCGATCAGTATTTGTAATCGGCAGATTTTCCAGGATCCTGGTTTACATAAACCACTACGACGTAGTCCTTATCTTTATCCGGATATCGAATGTTCTTGATGTTGAAGAACAATTTCTTCGTGGATAGCTTTCTGCATTTGTCACCATGTGCATCATGGATCAATGCGAGTCCGATCTTTGGCGGTAAACTTTTTTGATAAGCTCGATTGCCATATAACACAAAATCATGTTCCTGACACCCACCATACGATACATCGATCTCTAAAATGTCTCCTTTAATGCGCAGGCTATTGATTTTAACCGCGTCAATGGGTTTGGGCAAAAGGAATGCGTCGGTCATGTGTATCATCTTTACGTCATCCTCTACTGATTCCACCGTAGTTGTAGTCGCGGCAGCTTCTTTTTTGGCTTTGCATGATGCTGTTCCAATCAGAATCAGCAACATCATAATGGGTAGTTTAATTGGTATCATCACATCAAGTTTAAGTGTTTAAATTAATAAAACAAAAACTATTCCAATCCACATTGGGATAAACTGCCTGAGTCAGGTTGTGTATATAGAAAATTCACTTGTGAACGACAAGCTGCTTATTTGGTGTCAAGCAATCGCTGCAATGAATACATCTCATCTCTCAATCTGCCAGCTTCAATAAAGTTCAGCTCTTTTGCGGCTTTTTCCATTTCTCCTTTTGTGCTTTCAATTGCTTTTGTCAATTCTTCTGCCGACATGAATGATACCACCGGATCGGCTGCCAGATCAACGCCTCGAGGCTCTACATATGCCTTTTCATCTTCTTGTTTCCCTTTTCCTACCTTGCTTTTTTCCAGTATCTGCTCTCTGCTGGAGACGATCTGCTTAGGGGTAATTCCATGTTTCGTATTGTAGTCTGTTTGTTTCTCCCTCCGTCGGTCTGTTTCGTCAATGGTCCTTCTCATGGAGTCAGTAATTTTATCAGCATACATGATGACCCGTCCATTGATGTTTCTTGCGGCGCGACCAACCGTTTGAACAAGACTTCTTTCCGATCGCAAAAAGCCTTCTTTGTCAGCATCTAAGATGGCAACTAAAGATACCTCAGGAAGGTCCAAGCCTTCTCGTAATAAGTTTACACCTACTAATACGTCATAAACTCCGAGTCGCAGGTCTCTCAGAATTTCAACTCTTTCAAGGGTATCAACATCAGAATGAATGTAAGTTGTTTGAAGTCCGAACCTGGCCAAATACTTGTGCAATTCTTCTGCCATTCTTTTGGTCAACGTTGTAACTAACGTGCGTTCCTTTCTATCGATATTTACTTGTATTTCTTCGATCAGGTCATCAATTTGATTGAGACTTGGCCGCACATATATCTTTGGGTCGAGTAGTCCTGTCGGTCGAATGACCTGTTCGATCACAATCCCTTCAGATTTTTCAAGCTCATAATTTGCCGGTGTAGCGGATGTGTATACTACCTGTTTGGTAAGCGTTTCGAATTCTTCAAATTTCAGCGGCCTGTTGTCCATTGCTGCCGGTAACCTGAACCCGTGCTCAACCAGGTTGATCTTACGGCTTCTGTCTCCACCATACATGGCTCGCACCTGAGGAATTGTGACATGACTTTCATCGATGATCATTAAAAAGTCTTCGGGAAAATAATCCATCAGACAGAATGGTCTTGTCCCGGGCTCTCTTCTGTCAAAATACCTGGAGTAGTTTTCAATGCCCGAGCAATATCCCAGCTATCGCATCATTTCCAGATCGAAATTTGTTCTGTCGTCTAAGCGATTTGCTTCCAAATGTTTACCGTGCTCCTTAAAGAATTCAAAC
>JAAZYJ010000336.1 GCA_014239715.1 Flavobacteriales bacterium | reverse complement strand
TTCATCTGGTGCGGGGGGAGTTAGAGGTAGTTTTGAATTGACCTATGATTCGATCAAAGATAACTATGCATACGACGGAGTAGTTAGTATGAACAACTTTGATGTTGGTTTGCTTGCCGGCGAGAATTCGATTGGACGTGTAACCACAAACTTGAAAGTAAATTCTGAAGCCAATGATGCTTTTGATCTGGCGTCACTGACATCTGACATCAATGCATCATTTGATAGTTTCGAATTTATGGGCTATACGTATACGAACATACAAGTGGACGGACAGTTGACAAAGGATAGCTTTGAAGGTAGTTTGCTGGTTGACGATGCACACATTGCATTGGATTTTAACGGGTTGGTGGATTTTAGTCAATCTTTACCTCGATACCGTTTTACTGCAGCTATTCAAAAAGCACATTTGTATGAACTAAATTTAGAACGATCAGACGAAACCCAGATCATCTGCTCCACGATATCTGTGGATGGTACAGGATCGAACGTAGATAATTTTAATGGTATCATTGTCGCACGAGACTTATCATACTATGTAAAAGGAAAAGATTATTTCTTCGATTCAATCTATGTCGTTTCTACGCTGGATTCGGCAAGCCATGCTTTATCAGTATACAGCAATTTTATTGACCTATCCATCGATGGCAGTTTCAGTATGCAGGAGCTTCCGTATGCATTTCACTCGCTCGCCAGTGAAATATTGCCATCGGTTTTTGAACCATCGGATGATTCATTCCTGATCGAAGAAGATTTTTCGTTTTTTGTAGATGTTAAAGACCTTTCGTTCGTTACTTCCTTGTTCCTAAAGGATGTACAGGTTGCACCCAATACTCAGCTCAACGGAATTTATGAAACCGGACGGCAGGATCTTAGTTTGAATATCAATTCTGACTGGATCCAGTACAAAGATTACAGACTGAATGATATTCACTTGGAAACTGATAAATTTTCCAACCTATATGAATTTGCTGTAGTCGCAAAAAGATTTGATATAAATGACAGTGTACATATGGATAATCTCCGACTGGTCACGGCGTTGTTTTCAGACAATGTCGATGCTAGATTGTCATGGCAAGCAGACGACAGCTCCAACTCAGGAGATATTAATTGGGACGGATATTGGTTAGCAAGAGACCAATTCCAGCTTAGTTTGAATACCTCAAAAATAAATATTGGTGAAGAAGTATGGAATATTTATGACAAGGCCGAAATGATAATTGATACTACATCGATTACCCTTTCAAATTTCAGGGCGGTTAATGGGGATCAGATAATTGATGTTAACGGTGTAATTGCAGAAGATCCGAGTAAGGCATTAGAATATACGCTTAGTCAATTTGAATTGTCAAACCTCAATGCCTTATTGACCGGAAACATAGTATTGTTAGATGGGCAGATCTCAGCAAATGGAAAACTGAAAGACTTGTATGGCCATCCCGTTTATCAAGCAGAATACGACATCAATGAGTGCAAACTAAACGGAAAAATGCTTGGGGATGTCTGGGGGTTGATAAAGCCGTATTGGCTCGAAGTGGAGGAAGAGCATAAATTTGTAAAAGGCGTAAAGACGGAGAAGATAATAGCATTCGATATCACTGGGAACATAGTGAAAGAAGGTAAGTATCAGGTTGACTATTTAGGCAAATATTATCTGGATAATAGAATGTCCCCTATTGATTTCGTATTTAATTTAAACGACATGAATATGGACGTTGCCAATGGAGTTGTGCCGGCTGGTGTATCTGAAATATCCGGCAGAATGGATGGAAGTATTACCATGAAAGGCAGACCTGATAGTGTTCTTTTTGATGGTTTCATACTCTTCAAAAATGCAGCTGCACATGTGGACCTGCTTAACACAGATTATTCATTTACGGGAAAAGTAAGTATCGAAAATGATGGTTTCTATATGGATCCGGGGTTTCAAATTGTCGATAAATTTGGTTCGGCAGCTACTGTTTGGGATGCTTCGTTCTTACACATAAACTTTAATGATTATGCCTATAACTTTCAAATGGCTATGGCTGAACCATTTTTGGTTATGAATACGGACAAAAAAATGAGCTCTCTTTATTACGGAGATGCATATGTGACCGGGGATGTTTCTATTGCTTATGATAAATACAATGAATTGGAAATTGAAATCGCTGCTAAATCCGAAAAGGGAACAAACGTGGTGCTTCCTTTGGATGGTGCGGATGAAGTGGTCTTGCCCGATTTTATTTCATTCGTTGATCGTAGCGATCCAAATGAAACAGCAGATTCCGGTATGGATTTAAGTGGTATTAAGATGAATTTTAACATGGAAGTTACGCCCGAAGCTCAGATAAGCCTTGTGTTTGATGAGGTTGTAGGTGATGTGATGACTGGAAATGGAACAGGAGATATAAGTATGGAAATTGATGAGTATGGAGAATTCAGTATGTACGGATTTTATGAGATAAACGAAGGTAATTACCTCTTTACAATGTTTGATTTCATTAATAAACCATTCACAGTGAGAAAAGGGGGAACAATCAGTTGGTATGGAGACCCGTACAATGCTGATATTAATTTAATCGCAGCCTACGAAACAAAAGCATCATTATATGATATCATGCCGGAAAGTGAACGTGAGGAATATAGAGGAAATACTGATGTCAATTGTTTGATGAAGCTGACCGACAATCTATTCAACCCGGACCTGAGCTTTGAAATAGAGCTACCCAAGTCAGGTGAAAATGCAAAAGCGGTGTTAAATAACGTGATCAGTTCTGATGAAGAATTGAACAAACAGGTCTTTTCACTAATGGTACTCAACAAATTCTTACCAAGATCAAATGCGATATCATCGGCAAGTGGAAGTGCATTAGGTGCCGGCGTTGGTGCTACTAGCTCTGATCTATTGAGTAGCCAAATTGGGAACTGGCTGAATGGACTGTCGGATGACATCGAGATAGGAGTGAATGCAAAGCTTGGGAATCAGGTTGGTGAAGATGAAGTTGCAGTATTAATGTCGAAGGAATTCTTGAATGATCGATTGGAAATATCAGGAAACTTTGGGTATAGTAATACAAATTCAGGCACTTCAGACGAGCAGAATAGCAGATTGATCGGAGATGTGAATGTGCAATATAAATTAAATGAAGAGGGAAATGTACGGGTAAGAGCATTCAACGAGTCAAATGATTACGATCCATTGCAAACAACACAAAATTCGACTCAAGGAGTTGGTGTTTACTATAAGGAGAGCTTTGATAATTGGTGGGAGCTAAGACAGAAAATAGCAAACATATTTCGACCGGACAATTTGGATGTTTCCCATTATAAAGGAGTGGGCCGAAGAAAAGATGAAGATTACATTAAGGGCAGTCCTTTCTGATGAACGACCTTACCATTGAGAATTACAGTGTCAACCACATGTTTGCCAAAAGAATATGGAATAAATGAATAAGATGGGATTTTATCGGTAATGATAACGTTGGCCTTCTTACCGACTGTAATGGATCCTAACGTATCCTGCACTCCCATGGCATAGGCTGAATTTATTGTAGCTGCGTTAATGGCTTGCTCCGGAGTTAATCCCATTCTAACACATCCCAGAGCAATAACAAAATTCATGTTTCCGGAAGGCGTTGAACCAGGATTGTAGTCTGACGCAAGTGCTAAAGGGAGCCCTGCATCGATCATTTCTGTTGCAGGTGCATATGGGATCCCGAGAAAAAAGGAACAGGAGGGAAGTGCCGTAGGCATCGTACCCGACCCTTTTAATGAATCGATATCTTCTGGTCTCATTATTTCAAGATGGTCTACTGAGAGCGAATTGTGTTTTAATGCTGTTTGGATTCCGCCAATAGCATTGAACTGGTTCACATGAATCTTTGGTGTAAGACCGGCTTTGATACCCGCAGAGAGAATTTGGTCGGTTTCGTCAGTAGAAAAATAATTTTTTTCACAAAACACGTCAATGAAGTCTGCTAACCCTTCATTTTGTACTGCCGGGATCATCTCATCAATAATGAGTTTTATATATGCCTGTTTGTTGTCCTTGTAGGAAGCAGGGAAGGCATGAGCACCAAGAAAGCTAGCCTTTATGGTCGCAGGTGAGCTCTCTTTTAACTTTTTAATGACCCGTAACATTTTCAGCTCGGATTCTAGTGAAAGCCCATATCCGCTTTTGATCTCTATTGCGCCGGTCCCCATTGCAATTACTTCATTAAGTCTATCCAGTGCAGATTCAAATAGCTCTTGTTCTGATGCATTGGCCAGTCTTTTAGCAGAATTCAAAATGCCACCACCTCTGTTTGCAATTTCTTCATATGATAATCCGTTGATCCGATCTACAAACTCTGCTTCGCGAGATGCCGCGAAAACAAGGTGGGTATGCGAATCACACCAGCACGGTAAAACCATTCTTTCAGAAGCATCTATGATGTTGTCGTTTTTGCTCAACTCGGAATTCTGTAATTCGGACATTTTTCCATAACCTGAAATTCGATCGTTTTCTATGGTGAGAAATGCATCTTTAATAGTAGGGAGAGTGCTCATTTGTTCTCCTGCCTTCATTTCTATCGGGTCGTGGTCGGCCTGAACCAGCTCTTTAATATTCTGAATGATTAGCTTCATTATGCCTTTGTAGTTGGTTTATTCACTTTTCGAAGTTATGTTTTTCTTTTCTCTTCTATTCTCTATTGTTACACGAATACCTCAAAATCAATACTATTAATTACACTGTTCGGATCAAGAAGCCTTGGCATTGTTGTTGTTAACTAGTTGTACAGAAGAATCTTAAAGACCACCACCATGAAAATACCATTCTTATTTATACTATTTCTTTTAACAGCATCATATAATTCGTTCGTATCACAGTCTTCACTCGACTGGGGAGGCCGTTCGGGAATTCAGGCCTACGCTCATAAGGATATTCCAATCTCATTCAACCTGTCCGGGTTTGTTGAACTACATGCAGAAAAAATTGGTTTACGGGCAATTTTGGGAGCCGGATTACCCAGCAGATCCAATACCACATATATGGGAACAGCTCGTGAAGGGGTGATCGGCCCTGCCGAGATAGAAATTCAATCATCTAGTGGATTTGTGTCTTTTAATACGGCATTGGATGCAAAATTTTACTACCGAGGTGCCAGGTACAATGACAACATCGGAGGGCCATATATTGTGGGCGGACTAGGGTTCACTTTACTATCCATAAAGAGTGAATACAATTACAAGGGGAATGACCCTGAGGATTATATTGTAACTAATCCTTTGATAGATGGTAACAAAAAGCTGGTTCCTACTACTGCTTTTAGAATTTTCTCAGGGTATGACCTAAACCTGGATTATTTTAGTTTATTCGGAGAAGTGGGCTTGAACCTTGAGCTATCCACTCGAAACCTTCATGATCCGAAGCATGGATTGACCAATGCATTGGAGTTGACCATTGGAGCTCGCTTTTAATGATCACGCTAAATTTTCTTGCCTGATTGGGCTTTAGTTTTTTTTGCATTATTCAGATTGACGACCACAGAATAGGTATATTTAAGGCTGTTGGTATTGACAAAATACTGATAGTGAACTTTTATTAACTATACGTGTACATTAGGTTCGACAAGAGAACATTGAAAAACATGAATCAGTATATTCTAATCATCGCGCTTTTATTTGGCTGCACTGTTACCATTACTGGACAGTCAAAAGTAGAGAGAACAAGCTCAAAACCGCCCACATCGACAATTACTGATGAAAAAAAATCTCAGCTGCAGTCAAATGATGCGGGAAATACACAAATGGGTCGAGGTCTGTACTACAAGAACACCTATATGAATACAAGATCTGCAATAATGGATGTTGACACCAAACAAATCAAAGAAGAAGACCAACGCCAGCTGGATAATATCATAAACAACATGGAGGCGGAGGTGCCAAATTCAGCGGAGTGGCACTATGTAAATTATATAAATGGCAACTACAACCCTGCAAAGATCGGAGAGCTGGATAAGGCATTTGAGCTGACCAACAATAAATCTGAGCTACTTGATGAATACATTGCTTATTACGAACTGACACAAAACAGTGCTAAGAAAAAGGAATATTGTAACAAGCTGCACAAGTCAAAGACCATATCACCCGGTGTTATGGAGTACAATTTCAATGTGCTAATGTCGATCGAAAAAGGTGGAATTCTATTTGTAAATGGGTCAGATGATACGTACCCGATATGGATACATCAGCAGGCCATGAATATTAGAAGTGATGTTATTATTCTGAATACGGATCTGCTTGGTGTTGATGCGTATAGAGCAAAAATGCTGAGGAAAATTGGCGTAGGATCTAATATGGACTATAATTCGGATAGGATTGCGTATATCAAGTCGATTGCAAAAGGTAATCCCGATAAGCCGATCTACTTTGCTTTGACATTTACAAAGCCTGTCCTTAATGGATTGAAGGATCAGTTATACCTCACCGGATTAGCGCTTAAATACAGCCCGAAAAAAATGGAGAATCTGCCTATTCTGAAACGTAATTGGGAAGAGGGATTTAAGACCAGCACTTTGGAAAATTCAAAATCAAGCACTACCGCAAAGCAGATCAACATGAATTACATTATACCGCTTGTGCAACTTTCAGGTCTTTACAAGGAGCAAGGAAACGAAAAAGAATCGGAGCGTTTAAGAAACATAATATTACAATTGGCGAAAGAAGGGGGGAAAGAACCGCAAGTAATTGAATACATGAAAAAACGGGAATAGCTGAACTGTCCCCAAATGAGTACAAGGCGAGAGAACTATACGGACTTACAGGACGAGCTTTTAATGGAAAAAGTAGCGTGTGGGGATAGTACGGCTTTTAGTGAGCTCTACGATAGGTATTCGACCGCGCTAATTAATTATTTCTACAGGATGTTGTGGAGAGACAGAGAAAAGGCAGAGGATTTTATGCAGGAGCTTTTTACAAAGCTTATTCATAAACCTCATTTGTACAACCCGGAAAGAAAGTTTAAGACCTGGATGTATAGCATAGCGAATAATATGTGTAAAAACGAATATAGACGGATGCAGGTTAGAAGAAATACCAGCAATGGGTTGGGAGACCGAGAAGACATTAAAGATGTAGGTGTGTTGTCAGATAAACTGGTTGATAGGGAGATATTTAATGAAAAACTGGATGAGGAGCTGCTGGAATTAAGTGATAATCATCGAACGGTGTTCCAGCTAAGATACAGAGAGGACCTCAGCATTAAAGAAATTGCTGAAATACTGGAGTGCTCAGAGGGAACCATCAAGTCAAGATTGTTTTATACGATTAAAAAGCTGTCTGATAAACTACAGCATTACAATCCCAAATTGGCCATTTTAGGCGTGTTGGCCTTATCTGAAACCCTTGTCGAATTATTAAAATAATGATATGAGCTCTAAAATTAAATACGAACCGGAAGACATTGAGTACATCTTATTGAATAAGGAGTACAATGACCTTGATGCTGAGCAAAGAAAGTTTGTGGATGAGTTTGTTCATTCAGAAGAAGAATATTTGCTTATGAGAAGGACACTTTTGAGCATATCTAATACAGCTGGGCCTCAAGTAGAAATCGTTCCTCCTTATGCTATAAAGGATCGTTTGATGGCAGAATTTGATAAGGAAGATTCAATGAGTATTGCTGCCTGGTGGAAGAGCGTATCGGGGTTCTTGTTTCCTGTGGGAAGACCATT
>JAAZYJ010000334.1 GCA_014239715.1 Flavobacteriales bacterium | reverse complement strand
TTTTAAGGGGAGGTCAATGACGGACGAGCAGTGGATCAAAGCCATGGTTGAACATCCCAAGCTGATACAAAGACCGATACTGGTTTCAGGAAACAAAGCAGCCTTGGGTAGACCACCTGAGCAGTTCAATTCGTTACTATAAAAGAAAGTAGATCAAAAAAAGCTATCTGAAAATAGATAGCTCATTGTAGTATTGTTTGAGTAAAAGCTATTCTCTTCCTTCGAAGGGATCTTTGTTCTTTAGCAGATTTTCTTCAACATATTCCTTTAAGCTTAGTCCGATCCAGCCCGGAATGAAGCTTGCAAGAAAGATTAAAATCCAAAAAGCCATACCGGCAATCAACATAAATATCACTAATCCAAACTTGATGAGCATTTCTGATTATTTTTAAGGTCTAATACAAGTTCGAAAATAAATAAAAATTAGATACGATGGATTATAGAATTGAAAAAGACACGATGGGGGAGGTGCGTGTCGCATCAGATAAATACTGGGGAGCTCAGACTGAACGGTCCAGAAATAACTTTAAGATAGGTCCATCGGCGACTATGCCATTGGAAGTGGTTTATGGCTTTGCGTATTTGAAAAAGGCTGCGGCTCATGCCAATTGTGAGCTGGGTGTACTGGACGAAAGCAAAAGAGACCTGATTAGCCAGGTTTGTGATGAGATCCTGCAGGGTCAGCATGACGATCAGTTTCCGTTGGTTATCTGGCAAACCGGGTCGGGTACACAGAGCAACATGAACTGCAATGAGGTCATAGCCAATCGCGCCCATGTGCTTGCAGGAAAGAAGCTTGGCGAAGGGGATAAAACTTTACAACCCAATGATGACGTCAATAAATCGCAATCCTCCAACGATACCTTCCCAACAGGGATGCACATTGCATGTTACAAGATGGTGGTAGAAAACACAATTCCCGGAGTTGAAAAGTTGAGGGATATCTTGAAACAAAAAAGTGAAGAATTCAAATCCGTGGTGAAAATTGGCAGAACTCATTTGATGGATGCTACACCACTAACGGTAGGTCAGGAATTCTCAGGGTATGTTTCTCAGCTTGATCATGGTTTAAAAGCATTGAAAAACACCTTGCCACATATGGCGGAGGTTGCTTTAGGAGGAACTGCCGTTGGAACAGGGTTGAACACGCCTGATGGATATGCAGAATTGGTGGCAAGGAAGATCGCCGACTTTACGGGACATCCTTTCGTATCAGCTGAAAACAAATTTGAAGCGCTTGCGGCACACGACGCTCTTGTAGGAACGCATGGTGCACTTAAGCAGATCGCAGTTTCTCTGAATAAGATCGCAAATGACATAAGGATGATGGCATCAGGACCAAGGTCGGGCATCGGAGAGCTGATCATACCGGCAAATGAACCCGGCTCTTCCATCATGCCGGGAAAGGTGAACCCAACTCAATGTGAAGCGATCACTATGGTATGCGCACAGGTAATGGGCAACGATGTAGCCGTTACTGTAGGAGGGACACAGGGGCATTACGAGCTCAATGTGTTCAAACCAATGATGGCCGCCAACGTACTTCAGTCTGCCCGTTTGATCGGGGATTCTTGTGTTTCTTTTACAGACAATTGTGCCGCAGGAATTGAGCCCAATTATGCTGTGATCAAAGAGCTTTTGAACAACTCACTGATGCTGGTAACCGCATTGAATACCAGGATTGGATATTACAAGGCAGCAGAAATTGCCAATACAGCACATGAAAATGGAACTACTTTGCGTGAGGAAGCAATCCGACTGGGTTACGTTCCGGAGGAAAAGTACGATGAGTGGGTAAACCCTGAAAATATGATCGGGTCGCTCTAAGATGATATAGTTCCCAATGAAGTACAAATAAAATTGCCAATAGCCAGCACATCAAGCTTGCCTTCTAAAAATCCTGAAATGGCATCTTCTGGTGTGCAAACGATCGGTTGTTCATGGATGTTAAAGCTGGTATTCAATACGACAGGTACACCGGATAGCTTATAAAACTCATCAATAATTTTATGGTATGACGAATTGGTAGACTCACGTACCACCTGCGGTCGGGCTGTTTTGTCAATGTGAACAACTGCAGGTATCTTTTCAATTTTATCAGGATAAACATCATAGGTTATCGTCATAAAATCAGCTGCGATGTGGTTGTCTTCGTAGCCAATGAAATAGTCTTTTGCATGTTCAACGTTAATACTGGGCGCGAAAGGCATGAACTCCGTTCGATTTAACTTTTTGTTCAGCCAGTCATTAATGCTGGGGTCGAAAGGAGCACCGATAATCGATCGATTACCAAGAGCTCTCGGGCCGTATTCCATGCGCCCGTTGAACCGACCTACAATCTTACCTTGGTGCAGTAAATTGGCAATTTCTTTCTCTACCTCATCATAGCGGGTATAAGAAAGATTTGCTTGATCCAATGCGGATTTTATTCTGTCATTATCAAAGGCTACTCCTTTGTAAATTTCCTTGATCTCGGCTGGGTTTTTAGTCTTCACTTCCGATTGCTCGAAATAAGACAACAATGCAGCTCCGCCCGAAAGGCCATCATCACCCATTGCCGGGTACACAAAAACATTGTTTACACCTTCAATATTGTAGATGCGTTGGTTCAATTTTACATTGGCAAATATACCACCAGCCAAACAAACTTTGTCCACAACGTGTCCTTTTCTAGTTGCTACTTCTAATGCATTTTCAACAAAACGGACCACCTCGATTTCCAAAATTTTCTGAGCAGCTGCAGCAAGGTCCTCTCTTCCGAATTTTTCCAGCAAGGGGTAGAAGAACTTCGATTTTTCACTCAGGTCCGCGTTCTTGTGATGTTCAGCTACACGCTTACTTATAAAGCGTTTTTTATTCGGTACATAGCTTAATAGATTTTCCAGACCTAAACGCTTAAGATCATCATTTCCGTAAGCGGCAAGACCTGTTATTTTTCCCTCATGTCTATGCCTTTTAAACCCAAGATCACTTGTAATTGCACTGTACATTGTTCCAGGAGACTGGAAGTGTGGTATCTCAAACAATCTTTTTAGGTTTGTCCCGTCTCCGACATAAGCGCTGCCGTCTAAACCATCTCCACCACCATCTAATGTAACGACTAAGGCCTGTTCAAACGGAGAACAGTAAAATGCTCCCGCGGCGTGGCATTTGTGATGGTCATATAGCTCTAATGAAAATTCTTTGCCGTTGATAGTGTGCTTCAAAGTTTTTGGCTTCTTAATGCTGTCATACAAGGTAAACCAGGTAAAATCCTTGATTTGATTTTTTAAAAATATTCCGGTGTCAAAATAAGTTTTCCAGGCACTCTTAAGGTATTTATAATTCGATTTGGCAGGATGCAAAAACGGTACGGCTACTGTTTCAATATCATTTATAGTAATTCCCTCATTATCAAGAACTTTTGTAATTGCTTTAGCTGGAAATTTGCCGTCAAGTTTGATTCTAGAAAGCCGTTCTTCCGCTATACAGGTGGACAGAACACCATCCTTTACAAGAGAGACACTGGTTTCGTTCGTAATGCCGTCCGGATTGAGAAAGTTCGCCTGAATTCCCAAAATGTTCTTTTTCATCTTTAGCTAGTTAGGTCACAGATAAATATAAATAGCAGATCCAAAGTAATTCACATTAAATCGGCTGCTAATGTACTAAGATTTGATTTATCCTGTGCAGGTATGAATTAACATCGATTAAACACATTGGCCAATTGATCAGTTAGATGGTCAAACGATTTAGATTCGATCAGCTGCTGATTGGGCGCAAAGCTCAAGTTGTTTTTATCTTCTATGGCATATTTAAGATAATCAACAATCCGATCTGTGGCGTCG
>JAAZYJ010000333.1 GCA_014239715.1 Flavobacteriales bacterium | reverse complement strand
GCAAACTTGAAAGCACCTTCGGGTCATTAATAATAGAGTTTACATACGCAGTATCTACCAATCGCACGTCACCAATAATACCTCTGTTCACCGGGCCTGTATTCCTGATTTTCCTATCCCAGGGATTATCCAGCTCCATAACTTTGTTTCCAAGCTCCTTGCGTTCCTTGTCCAACAAATAAGATTTGATCAAACGGATACTTCCGGCAAAATTTTCGTTAATCTCCGGTGTTTCCCAGAATTCTAATTTTGCTGTTTTCTGAATCAAATTTCTAGCTCTTTCGACATCCTTTACTCCAGGAAGCTCAAGGTGTATCCTGCCCGAAGCAGGCTGTTTGGAAACTGCAGGCTGTGAAACACCAAATTTATTGATACGGGTCATGATCACCTCTTCGGTCTTATCCAAAGCTTTGTAAGCCTCTTCCTTAAGAACAGCTATAACCTGCTCATTGGTCAGGTCATCATCAAACTTGTCCTTTGATCCAACAGAAAAGAACCGTGTCATTTTCTGTTCCCTATCAATAGCATTCCAGTTCTTTTCAAACAGATCAATAAAATTCACATTAGTTTCTGAATGTTCTTTCATGGCCGCATTAAACGGATCCATGAATACAGATTGGACTTCTGCCTGAGGTCCGGCCAAGTTCTTTACCAGGTCAGGAACTGATACTTCCAGTGTAACCGCCATACCTCCCTGAAGGTCTAACCCTAGATTCAGCTGGTGATTTTTACAATACTGGTAGGTATGACCAAAGATCGGATAAACCGATTTTCCAGCAACGTTAATTAAATACTGCTGCTCAAAAAACCCTTGAAGATCGGACAGTCCTGCACTGTCGATCTCTGCCGTTTCTGAGTTTCCGAAGACGATAGATTTTTTGCCAACATTGTAAACATATTGAGCAGGATCTAATCGCATGAGTGAATCCTGTACCTGCAACTGTCGAAGTTCAGCATGCTCTTTCGCATCTTTTTCAACACTATTTACAACCCAACCAAACGAGAGCTGATAAAGGCAAGCAACGGTTAATAGAATGGTAAATAACCAAATGGCCGCTTTGTTCTGCATTATATAAAATTTTGTTTTTCAATCCACCCGAAGTTTTTATGCTTCGGGAATGGGGCTGCAAATATAGAATTTCAAATGATTATTAACAACATTAATTTCCACTACTGAAATAGCCTATTTTGGATTCCAATTTCAAACGATTATTTTTACACGGTTGTGCAATCTATTGCCGCACTTCTGCGTCACTCTTAAAATACTCAATGAAATATCTATTTATAATATCTTCTTTAGTGTGTCTGAATGTCAGTTTTGCACAATTCTATGAATTCGAACTGACCGATACTGTTGTAGCTCTGGAAGGAGGGATTGAAATTGAAAATCCCTGGGTGAGCGGGATAAATTCGGCACAAATATCTACTATAGAGTTAAACGGTGATGGACTAGATGACCTGTTCATTTTTGACAGAACGGACAATATGATTTTAACCTATACCAATGATGGAAGTGCAGGATCACCAAAGTATACTCATGCACCTCAATACCAGGATTTGTTTCCGACCGACCTAAGCAGCTGGTGCATTTTAAGAGATTTCAATTGTGACGGGAAAAAAGATATATGGAGCTATGCAACAGGAGGCATTAAAGTATACAAAAACATCGGCACATCAGGCAGTGTTGAATTTGAACTTGTTACAAACCTGGTCAGGAGCTACTACAACACGAGTCATCTAAACCTGTATGTGAGTTCAACTGATATTCCTTCAATTGATGACATTGATTACGATGGTGATCTTGACGTAATTACATTTAGCATATTTGGAACCAATCTTGAATATCACAAGAACCTATCTATGGAAACTTATGGCACGTGCGATAGTCTTGTATTCAGACTTAAAAATAATTGCTGGGGTCATTTCTCGGAGTCATTTACAAATAGTGCCCTGCAACTTTTTGACACCTGTGACAATTCCAATCTAGGTGGTCCTGCAGAATTTAATCCCGACGACCTAGAAATAAAAGAAAGTGTGTTTTCGACAAAATCCGCATTACGACACAGTGGCTCAACGGTCATGACCATAGATGAAAATGGGGATGGTGTTAAAGATGTGTTGATCGGTGATGTCAGCTATTCCTTTATGTCCATGCTTACTAATGGAGGTTCAGCACCCAACACAAATTCGTCCATGAATTCACAGGACACTACCTTTCCAATTTATGACACACCTATCAATATCAAAATTTTTCCTGCCGCGTTTTATGAAGATGTTACAAATGACGGGAACAGAGACCTTATTATTTCTACAAACACCCCGAATCAAAGCGAAGATTTTGAAAGTGTTCATTACTATCTAAACACCGGCACGGATAATAACCCTTCCTTTTCTTTTCAAAGTTCAGATCTTTTTCAAAATAACATGATAGATGTCGGTACAGGGTCCATACCAACTTTTTTTGATCACAATGCGGATGGGCTTGTGGATCTGCTTGTTTCAAATTTCGGCGGTTTTGATCGCGCAACAGACACCTATATACCCTCAATTAGTTTATACGAAAACACCGGAAACTCAACAACCCCTCAATTCACTTTGATCACAGAGGACTACATGAATTTATCCACGTCCGGAATTGAAAAGAACATGGTCCCTAGCTTTGCTGATCTAGACAGTGATGGCGACGATGACATGATCATTGGTGATTACAATGGTGTTCTGCACTATTACAACAATACAGCCGGAGCGGGTAATACGGCAACATTTGTACTTACTGCACCACAAATGACCGATCTGGACGGCATAACCATTGATGTTGGACTTCATGCCGCCCCTACTTTATTCGACATTGATAAGGACGGAGATTTCGACCTGATAATTGGTGAAAGAAATGGTAATATCAATTACTACGAGAACAAAGACACTTTAGCTCCCACTTTTACATTTGTAACCGATAGTCTGGGATTCATCAAAGTAAACTACCTGGGCACTAGCATTGGCATGTCTGTCCCCAGATTTTTCGAAAATGACAGTGGAGAAACACAACTTTTTGTTGGGGCCAAGCATGGAACAATTGAACACTTCAATAACATCGATGGAAATTTATTCGGGAATTTCAACTTGATAACCAATCAAGTTGCCGAAATTAACGTTGGGTTGAGAAGCGTACCAGCATTTTCCGACATTAATGGAGACAATTTAAACGATCTGATCGTAGGTAATAAAAGAGGTGGCCTTCAATTGGCCATGGGAAAAGGGGTTGTAAGTGGCTTAGGTTCGGATTTCCCAGAGATTGATTTCACGCTCTTTCCAAACCCATCTAAAGAGCATATCAACATACGCTTCTCCAGAAGTACTGCGATTCGATATGAACTAATTGATGTTAGCGGTAAACTAATCGCGAAAGGAACCAGAAGCTCAAATTCCAGTCACCAGATCAGCACTTCCATTTTGCCTTCTGGAGTGTATTTCGTGAAGATCATCGCAGACAAGGGTGTTGGAATACTGCCGTTTATTATAGAATAGATTGAAAAAAGGCGCAACAAATCTTGCGCCCTTAGTAGACTTTCCGGAAAATTAAATTACAACATCCATATCATCTAAAACCTTCATTACACCACGAACAGCAGTTGCAGAATCATCTAACAGTTTTCTTTCCGACTCATTAAGATCAAGCTCTATGATCTCTTCGATTCCATTCTTACCAAGCTTTACTGGTACTCCCAAATAAATATCATTCATCCCGTACTCTCCTTGGAGCCATGTGCAAACCGGAAAAATTCTCTTTTGATCTTTGCAAATTGCTTCAACCATCTGAGCGGCAGCTGCACCAGGAGCGTAATACCCAGAAGTGCCAAGAAGGTTTACAATTTCGCCTCCTCCTTTTTTGGTTCTTTCTACAATCTCATTCAATCGATCCTCTGCAACCAATTCTGTTACCGGTATTCCGCCAACAGTTGTATACCTGGGCAGAGGGACCATTGTATCGCCGTGTCCTCCCATTAGCACAGCCTGTATGTCTTTGGGTGAACAATCCAGCTCAAGCGCTAAGAAAGATCTGTATCTGGCAGTATCTATAATTCCAGCCATACCCATTACTTTTCTTGAATCCTTTTTAGCCGTTAAATAGGTAGCGTAAGTCATAACGTCTAACGGATTTGACACACAAATTAAGATCGCATCGGGAGATTTTGCAATAATATTCTCCGTTACTGACTTTACAATACCTGCGTTAGTAGCAATCAGATCGTCTCTGCTCATGCCCGGCTTTCTGGGAATGCCCGAGGTAATTACTATAACATCCGATCCTGAAGTCTTTTCATAATCATTTGTCGATCCAACCAATCTTGTGTCAAAAGAATTGATCGGAGATGTTTCCCAAATATCCAATGCCTTTCCTTCAGCATAACCGTCTTTAATATCAAGCAATACCACCTCGTTGCAAACTTCTCTATGCGCTAATACATTAGCACAAGTTGCCCCGACATTTCCTGCTCCTACAACTGTAACTTTCATTTTATTTAAATTTGTTTGTTTCTTACAATAATTGAATGCGAAAATAATAAACTATCTCGGATTGTCACTTCTAGTAAAAAGTTAATATTTATACAAAAAATCGAATTTGATTATAAATTCACAACAAAAAAAGATCGATAAAAGGCAACCACACGTTAATGAGTTCGTCATTTACTTGAATTCGTAATGAATTTAACAGAGAAGCAGCTTCATAATACGATACAGGAGTGTATAAAAAATGACCGAAAAAGTCAGGAACTACTCTTCAAAACGTACTACAGTAAAATGATGGCTGTGTGTATGCGATATAGTCGCGACCACGATACTGCTCAGGATGTTTGTCAGACCGGATTCATTAAGATCTTTGAAAAATTGGAACGATATAACTTTGGAGGCTCTTTCGAAGGATGGATGAGAAGAATCATGGTCAATACAGCTATTGATTTCATCAGAAAATCAAAAAAAGAGCTAACCATAATTGAAGATGAGAGCCGAATTGAAGATGACACGGTTGATGAAGATGAAGAAAATGTCTCTGAATTATTAGGAATCGGGATCTCGGACGTTGTAGAAGCAATGCAAGGTCTGAGCCCTGCATACAAAGCAGTCTTTAATTTATATGTAATGGAAGATATGTCCCACAAAGAAGTTGCAGAAACTCTTGGCATATCTCAAGGAACGTCGAAATCCAATTTAGCAAAGGCAAAAAAGAATTTAAAAGCATTGCTTAAGCTTAAAATGAAGCAGAATGAATAACCTGGACAGGTTTGAAAATATAGTAAAAGAAAAGTTGCAGCAGCAGCAATACGACTACGATCCTTCTCAATGGAACGCCATTGAGAAGCGGCTCCCCTCACCTAAAAAGGGACTACCTTGGAGAAGTATTGCTGCTGCTGCAACTTTTCTTTTACTATATTTTCAAACCTGTCCAGGTTATTCATTCTGCTTCATTTTAAGCTTAAGCAATGCTTTTAAATTCTTTTTTGCCTTTGCT
>JAAZYJ010000330.1 GCA_014239715.1 Flavobacteriales bacterium | reverse complement strand
CCGGTCCGGAGAAGACATAATGGACGGTATGGACGCCTCACTCTGCGCCTTTAATCATAAGCTTATGCGGCTGGAATGGTCGGGCGCCAACAACCCGCTCTGGATCATCCGAAAAGACAGCACAAACATAGAAGAGATCGGTGCAGACAGACAGCCCATTGGTAGCTACGGGTTCGAAACTCCTTTCAGAAACCACGAAATAGCACTAAACGAAGGAGACACCATTTATGTCTTTTCTGATGGGTATTCTGATCAGTTCGGTGGTGAAAACAGCAAGAAATACAAGCTGTCAAACCTCAGATCATTTCTGCTTTCGATAAAAGACAGGGATATGAAAGAACAATGTGAATCGCTTAGCAAAGAATTCGACAGATGGAAAGGTGAAAATGATCAAATTGACGATGTGTGCATTATGGGTGTAAGGGTGTAGCTCAAATTCTGTTACTGTACCATTCAATGGGCAAACCCATTATAAAGAAGTGCTGATGGAAAAAAGACGATACATAAAGATGCTCTCTGCCCTGGCTGTAATAACAATGACATTCCTTTCTTGTCATCCTCAAACCTCCAACGAGGATCCATTAAATAGCAAACTGGCTGAGGCTAAACAATATTGCAAGATGAATGGCTTAAACACGGATAAGTGCATACTAATAGACATGAGCATTCACTCAGGAAAAGATCGCCTCACGCTTTGGGATATGAAAAAAGACTCAGCCCTGCTTTCTTGCCTGTGTAGTCATGGTTGTGGAGAAAACACCTGGGGCAGCGATGAAACGAAAACAAACCCGGTTTTCAGCAACACTCCCGACACGCATTGTTCGTCATTGGGCAAATACAAGATCGGAGCCCGTGGCTGGAGCAATTGGGGCATTCACGTGAACTACAAACTGCATGGACTCGACAGCTCCAACAGCAAGGCCTACGCGCGGTTGATCGTGCTACACTCCTGGGATGCCGTTCCGGAAGCTCCACCCTACCCGAATGGAACACCGGAAGGATGGGGTTGTCCTGCTATCTCTAATGGAAATCTACAAAAGCTGGATCCATACCTTTCAGTAACCGAACGGCCTGTTTTACTCTGGATCTTTCAATAAGGGTAAATCGTTCCCCATAAAATTAGTGAATGAAATGAGTTAACCTTTACGCATTGTTACGTTTGCTTATTGATACTACCTTTTGAAAACCCTCCAGGTATTATCTTCAGTTGGAAGAACCATTTTAACTCGAAGAGTGTCATTGCTTTCCAGAAATAGCCATTTGGTATTCATTCCCATCAGCAAAGTGTCACCTTTTCTTGTGAACTCCATTGCACCTTGATACATATGCACATCGCTGTAAACTGATATTTCACTTTCGGATATATCCCAATATTTCTCTTTACTGTGGCCAAACCCTCCCATTATTGAATCTGACAAGTCTGATTGGGAACCTACATACTCCCACATGCCGTAGATACCTGCTGAGTTTGAACCGCAGGATCCCATTACGGTGATCAGTACTAGTAATAAGCAGTATCTCAAATGTTGCATAACTTCGATCTTAATCCTCCCCTTCGATCTCCTGAATGAACTGATCGATGAGCTTGATCGTGTTCCTAGGATGGATCATGTAGTATAAGTGCTCCCGAAATATGTCTTTTTCTTTGTGGTTGGAAATGTCCAGGACCATCACATTCTCTCTTCCCTCATATCTTTTCTCTACGAACTTGGCGATCGGATCAATTTCGCTTTTAAGTACAAGCACAGGAATGTTGTTTTCTTCAAAACCTGAGAACCCAGTGCCCCCATCGAACTTTTTCGATTCCCGGAGTGCAGACTGTACCTGAATGGCAAATATCTTGATCGGTAACCGGTTTAGGGTATGTTCAAGAGGCACCTTGTTCAATGCGGGTATTGAGTCCATATCTCCTGCCAGCACTAGGATCCTCTCTTTGATCGCCTTCCAGATACGCTCGTTCACAGAAGAGTCAGATCGGATCAGCCACTCTGAAATTTTGATCCCGATGTTCCGCACTCCATT
>JAAZYJ010000329.1 GCA_014239715.1 Flavobacteriales bacterium | reverse complement strand
GATATTTTAGAAAAGGCATTTATGTCTTCTCCAGGAATGACTTGGATGGTTAAGCCTGGAGACGCACATAAATTCAGAAAACTTCTCAGACATTGCTATGAGGAAGCAAGAACCTACAAGGGCAATTATCTGTCAAGTGATAGAACCGGAGTTGTTTTTTTCTATCATTTGAAAAATAAGAAAACCTCGCCGGATCTATTTTGGAGGCAGCTGAACACAACGATTTTTGTCACTGGTATACGCAAAGGGATCCAAGCTACAATGCTTCGTAGTATGGTGGACAGGATACGCCCGAGAACCGGATGGTGTGCGTGGTTGTTAGCATCTGAAGAACTGCCTGGCAA
This sequence comes from Flavobacteriales bacterium, assembly GCA_014239715.1. The sequence goes on along the minus strand of JAAZYJ010000329.1, from coordinate 5,543 downwards.
TGCAGCCACTAACGAAATCAGGAGGGAAATGTTTAAGATAGCTGACAGTACGCGCGAGCCAATCTATGTGGAGACAACCATAAAAAGAATGAGGTTGATTTACGCGCGATTCGGTTTCAAAGAATATTGCAAGGTCAAACACCCGTATGAGGAAACATACATTTGGTTCATGAAGAGGGATCCATTCACTGGATAAACCTTATGAGCAATGAAAAAGATGAGATCACTCATTCTATAGGCGGTTTAGGTGTTCGGCTTTATTCCCGGATCAATTTTCCGGAACCAATTATCTTATTTCCTACAGATAGCTTGAACAGATACAACCCTATAGGGTGTCTGGTCATATCGATCATGATCTTTTCATTGTCAGCATAAGCGATCGTTTCAAGGGATTGGCCCAGCACATTGTAAAGCGTTAGCTCCGCTCCGGGAACAGGATTGTCTAGTCTGAGCGTTACATTATTTTTTGTTGGGTTGGGGAATGCTGTAACCTGAGCCGTTTGCTCCGGGTTGGAATCTGATAATGGGGTGCCGCATAGTGAAGGAGGAATGGGGTCCGGTGTACTGACAACACTGGTACTGCCTAAATACTCCACCTGACATTCCGGATCCACGTTGAAATGCCAGATCCGATGATTGATGCACCCTGCGATGCAATCACTCCAGCCATAATCAAAGCTAAAGTAGCGATCGTTACCTATTTTGTCATATTGAATGGTTGTAGAAACTGAAGCTCCGAAATAATGATTGATCGATGCATAGAATACTCCGGGCTCCTGCTCAAGGCTGTCAAGCAGGGCATACGTATTCCACCAGGAAGGTGTAAACATACTCGCCATATTACCGGAGGAATTGTAATAAAAATCATCAACGTTGAGCTGATACTTGATCATTAGTGAATCAATGAACGGGTTGCCCGTGATCGAATTCAGTGTTTGCCATTCTTGTGTCCAGGAGTAGGATGTGTCAACTGAAACTAACAGCAAAGGATAGCTTTGTACCCAGGAATGATCGTGAATACAGTAACAGTTAAAAACCGTGTCGCTTTCCGGAAGAGAGCTCGCGTTATATATGGCGGCAAGGCCTTCTCCTATGGTGTCTTTCCATGTCTGAGGAACCGTAACAAGCGCAGTGTCAGGAGAATGAACCTGAAACATTCTTTTGATGGCGAGGTCTACAATGTCACTTTTATACACGTTGGCCAAGGTTGGCGGTATGGTGCAGCTTGACGGAACGATCTGTGACTGAATACTGATCGTGGTTGAAAGCAGGATCAGGAGTAAAAGTTGTTTCATGTGATGTCTTTACTGGTTGATGCAAATAACCATAAAACGGTTGCATATTCGGACCGGGTCATTTTCTGATCTTAACCCAAACAAGATCATACAATTCTATAGCGGCTAGATCCCCCTCTAACCCTGCTCAAGAGAGACCACTTGCCAATAAAAGGTTAACTTTGTACGGTAATGAAGCTCAGACAAATAATCAGTGTAACGTTATTGATTGCGTATTCTTTGGTGCTGATGCACAATACGATCCCTCATCAACACGATGATGAATCTTGTCCGAATATGCATCAATTTCATGGTCATCAACACGCGGACCATACGCATGCTGTACATTCCAATTGGATGACTTCGATGCTGGATTGGTTAGAGGATTTTGATCATGCCGGCCTTTGTGTGGGGCATTTCGATAATTTTTTGACCGTAATTACTGAGAATACGCTGAAACTGCCGGTCAGTACATTGTGTGTCGTTGTATACGCGCATGGAATAGGTGAAGAAACTCAGCTGGCTGAAGGATCCGGCTATACGATCAAAAATCCACTTCCCCCGCCTGATCTGATCAAAGATCAGTTCAAGACATCTGTTGACCCGTCAAGGGGCCCTCCATTTTGTAGCTAGAAATTGGGCTGATCCGATTTCTGTTTTTGCTTGTACCACAGTATAAGCAATGAGGCATGCCTATTGTTTCACGCCATCTCTTGAGCTAGAGGGGCCAATCAATTATAAAATGAGAAAGATAATAACAGCAGTCATATGTACTGTAGCAGTTAACATGTCATGTGCACAGCATGCAATTGAGCAGGTGTTAGCGCAGATTGAATCGAATAATGCTACCATTAAGGCGGCGCAATTTCATTTAGAAGCGGATAAGCTTGATTTATTAACAGGGCTTAATCCTGATGATCCTGTTCTGGAAGCGGATTACCTTATCGGGAGGCCAGTGTCTGGGGGCGATCAGTTTGAATTTACAGCTTCGCAAGGATTCGATTTCCCCACTGCTTATGCTAAGAAGAAGCAAGTAGCTGAAACGGAAGGCCAGATCCTGAGCTATGACCTTGAAACGGTTCGCAGAGAGGTGTTGTTGAAGGCGAAGATCCTCTGCATTAATGGCATTTTCTTGAACAGAAGACTGCGCGTATATTCGGAAAGAAAAGCTCGGTCCCAGGCAATTGCCAATGATTATGAGAAGAAATATTTGGCTCAGGAGATCAGTATTCTGGAATTAAATAAAGCCAAAATTCAACTGCTAGGCATCGACTCGGAGCTAAGATCACTAAGAACAACGATCAGAATAAATAACGACCGCTTAACGGAAATGAACGGAGGAAAGGAACTTTTACTGGAGGCAGTTGAATACCCCTTAGATGAATTGCCGGATGCACTTGAAACTATAAAAGACTCAATTGAAGCTAACGACCTTAAGTTGCAGATCTTAAATGCACAAATGAACTTATATCAGGCGGAAATTGCATTGAGCAAAACCATGGCATTACCAAAATTCGAGGCAGGATACCATTATCAAACTGTTTTAGGTCAAACATTCAATGGAGGACACATAGGTATGACCGTGCCACTCTGGAAGAAGAAGAAGATAAAATCAAAACAATTCAAGCTGGAGCTGGGAAAGGTCCTGATCGAGGAGCATGTGAATGAACACCATCATCACCTGAATCAATCATACGAGCAGTACCTGAATCTCAAAACGAATCTGGAAGCCTTTCAACGAATACTAAACTCCAGTGACAACGAAGACCTGCTCAATCAATTGCTGGTTTCCAGGGAGATAGATTACATCACTTATGCAATGGAGCTGGGCTATTTCTACAGTGCCCAGGATGATATGCTTGACACAGAAAAAGACTATCATTTGACCATTGCCCAACTAGTAAAATACAAACTATGAAGACGTTTAAGATATTACTGATCTCAGCCATGATTTTTGCGTTTACTGGCTGCAAAGAAACAGACCCTCATGCCGGTCATGATCATTCGGCAGGAGGGCATTCTTCCCATGGGGGGCATTCACATCAATTGTCCAGAACTGTGTGGACGGATCACACTGAGGTTTATGTCCAATACAAGCCTCTTGTGGGAGGAAAAACCGCAAAATTTACAACCTTGGTGACGAAGCTGAAAGGGTATGCACCTTTTCAGGGAGAGCTTAGCTATAAAATAGAAATAGAAGGTCAGGAAGCCGTCTCCGGAAAGGCAACATTGAAGAGCCCGGGAGTTTTTGAGCACAAGGAAGAGCTCCCTGTCGGCTCCGGTTCAATTGCATATATATTGAACAATGGAGAGTTCAAAGACGAAGTTCTGGTGTCAGAAATTGTGGTTTTTGCCTCATTTGATGAAGCGGAGAAAGCTGCACACGTAGCAGAACATAGTGATCCAAATTCGGTGGAGTTTGAAAAAGAGCAGGCTTGGGCGACTGAATTCAGCTCTGTTTTCGCCGGAATTGATACAATATACAACGTCATTAGGTCTGGTGGAGAGATCACAGGATCGCTAGGGGATGAGAAGACAGTTTCGGCTACTGCATCGGGGATCTTAGTGTACACTTCAGACATGGTGGTCGGGAGCTCGGTTTCGGCAGGAACACCATTGTTTACCATCATCGCCGGAGGGATTGCTGATCACAACCCACAAGCACATTTCTTGAAGGCAAGATCAGCTCTCGAAAAAGCAACGAGCAATTACGAGAGAAAGCGGTCCTTATATAATTCTGAAGCGATCTCGAAAGCCGACCTGGAAGAAGCAAAGCTGGAATATGAGCTGGCCCAGACCGAATTCAACAGTGTTTCTGATGGATATGACAGCGGAGGGAAAGTGGTTAAAACAGAAACAACGGGGTTTGTTAAGAGCCTCTTCAAAAAGGAAGGAGATTTTGTTGGGGTAGGAGATCCGCTGGCCGTCGTAGCAGAGAATAAGAGTCTTCTATTGAAGGCGTACGTTGGTCAAAATGAACAGGCTAATCTAAGGCAGATTGTTTCTGCCAACTTTGATCTTAACGGAGAGGTTCACTCGATCCTGGAGTACAATGGAAGATTAGTTTCATATGGGAAAAATGTCAGCCTTCTGGAACCTAGAATTCCGGTTTATTTTGAATTAGAAAACATGAACGAGCTGATCGTCGGGAGCTTCGTGGAGGTTTATATTCAGACGGGACCCGGCAAAGCACAAGTGGTCGTGCCCGTAAGCGCTTTGCTTGAAGACTACGGTCGCTATTCTGTTGTTGTTCAGACGGAAGGAGAAAAATTTCAATTGAGAACAGTTGAGCTGGGGACTTCTGATGGAATTTATGTCCAGGTAGTTCGCGGTGTGGAAGCAGGTGAACGAATTGTGCTGGATGGGGCTTATCAGGTGAAAATGGCAAAAATGAGCGGAAAAATTCCGGCTCACGTGCACTAATACTAGAGGGATGTTAAATTTTATTTTAGAACAATCGCTAAAGAACCGCCTGATTATTTTGCTGGGGTCAGTTGTGTTGATGTTGACGGGCCTTTACATTGCTCGGAACATGAAAATAGATGTGTTCCCGGACCTGACAGCCCCAACGGTTACGGTTATTACAGAGGCGCATGGGATGGACGCAGAAGAAGTAGAATTGCAGGTGACATTTTGGGTGGAAACCGGATTGAACGGGTCGCCGAATGTCCGCCGTATCAGGTCATCCTCACAAGCAGGAATTTCTACTGTATGGATAGAATTCGATTGGGGAACAGAGATCTATAAAGCCAGACAGATCGTTTCAGAGAAGATACCCCAGATCAAGGAAAAGCTGTCAAAGGAAGTAGGAGAACCAACGATGGCCCCTATTTCATCCATTATGGGGGAAATTATGCTGGTAGCGGTAAGCACGAACAGGGACAAAGCAGACCCTGACTATCTATCTCCGATGGAGATCCGAACTTTTGCAGATTGGGAGATCAGACCAAGACTCAAAGCTGTAGAAGGTGTCGCGAATGTTGTGGTTGTCGGGGGAGAGTATAAGCAATATCAGATAAATGCTCACCCTCTTAAGATGGAATATTTTGGTGTCACTTTGGAGGAGCTAGTGGTCGCATCAAAAGTATGCAACGAGAATGCCAACGGAGGGATCATGAACCAACACGGCAATCAGTATGTGATCAAGGGAGAAGGAAGAGCGCATTCCTTGGATCATATTGCAAATGCATTTGTGAAAATGAATGGCGATGTTCCGGTCTTGATCGGGGATGTTGCTACAATAGAGATTGGTCCAAAAGACAAGATCGG
>JAAZYJ010000397.1 GCA_014239715.1 Flavobacteriales bacterium | reverse complement strand
TAAACTCTTATTCGATCAATTATCCATTGATAGGTGCTGCAGGTTATTCCGGTCTGATGGTCTGGCATGGTGGATTGTCGGGATCTGCACCACTAAAGATCGCAGAGAATGATGGAATCGAAAAGTTGTTTGAAAATTACCAGCTGGCTCCGGAAATAGTCCAACAGCTCCCTGTAAATGTTCCTTTTTCGGAAACCGTTTTTTCAGGAATGAACCTTACGGTTGCACTTGCTTTGCTGGTAATCTTGCCGTTGACCATGTATCTAATTGGTAAACGAATGAAGCCTTCATCAATTGACATTTCTATAACACAACCCATTCCAAAGGAAAATTATCGTGCTTCGGGAGCCGAGCGCCTTGATTATTCACGGTTTCTTTGCATTGGCTTTGGATCAATTATTTTGATCTACTCAATTGTCAAGGTGTTCCTAAGTGGCGATGAGCTCAGCTGGAGCTTTATTAGTCCTAATTACATTAATCTGCTGCTTTTTGGACTTGCGCTGCTACTTCACGCCCGATTCTCGCTGTTTTTGAGGTCAATTGATGCTGCCATTGGTGGTGCCGCGGGAATTTTAATCCAATTCCCTTTGTATTTTGGAATTCTTGGGCTCATGAAAGGATCAGGTATGATGAGCGACATTTCTCATTTTTTTGCAGCCCATTCAAATGCTACAACGCATCCTATTTTTACGTTCTTTTCGGCAGGGTTGGTCAACATCCTGGTTCCAAGCGGAGGCGGTCAATGGGCCGTTCAGGGGCCTATAATTATTGAAAGCTCATTGCAGCAAGGTCTACCCTTGGGGAAAGAAATCATGGCCATGTCTTATGGAGATCAGCTCACCAATATGCTACAACCTTTTTGGGCACTTCCATTGCTGGCGATCACAGGTTTAAAGGCAAAAGACATCCTACCTTACACCTTATTTATTATGCTGGTTGGCACAATGATCTTCGTAACCGGACTTCTTTTGTTCTAGGCACCGAGCATGTCATCCATTGTCTTCGTGTCCAGTGCATCACGCAGGCCATTACCAACAAGCATAAAAGCAAGCACCATTATAACAATGGCTACGCCCGGCAGAATGGCCAGATATGCCATGTCGTCGGTAATATAGCCTCTATAATCGTCGATCATGGATCCCCACGAAGGAGTGGGTATTTGCGCACCTAAGCCTAAGAAGCTTAAACCAGCCTCTATTAGTATTGCAGAAGCAAAATTTGCCGCCGCAATTACTATAATCGGACCGGATGTATTCGGGAGTACGTGCTTCAAAATAATCCGTCTCGAATTAAATCCTAGCGCCTTTCCTGCTTCGATATATTCCTTCTCACGTACAGCAAGTACTTGGCCTCTAACCACCCTGGCAATTTCTACCCACATAGTTAACCCTACTGCAATGAATGTTTTATCCCATCCTTTCCCGATTACCATTGTAATTGCGATAACCATAAGAAGAGCAGGAATAGACCAGATCACATTGATGAACCACATGATGCCTTCATCGACCCAACCCCTGAAATATCCTGAGATTGCTCCTAGTGTGACACCAATAATCAGCGAGATCAATACCGCAATGAACCCTACGGAAAGCGATATTACGGTACCTCCCATTAATCTGCTCAAGTAGTCTCTCCCTTGGTCATCCGTACCAAGCCAGTACGTTCTTTCCACCAGAAAATCATTCCGAATAACGCCCTCAATTTCTTCAAAGCTCATTGTGGTCAGCTCGGTTTCTCCCCGTTGTAAAAATGAAACCGAACCATTTTCATTAATTGTTTGTACCGATGAATCGGCCAGATTGAAAGCAACATTGACCATGTCATACTTAATAATCTGCGGGATGTACCATTCCTCCTCTTTGTTCTTGCTGTATTCTTCTATGACAATGTATGGATACTCAAACCTATAGTTGAAGAGTGCTTTGTGCTTCACCCCGTCATCTTTTCCTCCGGTTCCCATTCTAAGATGGACGGAAGGTTCCGGGTCTTTGTTATTTGTTATTTTAAGAATTTTAGTTGTAAACCCCGGCTTCTTCCTGATTATTTCAATAATGGACTCATCGGCATCAACCGTTCCATCCGGCCTGATCATAGGACCAAACAAGGCGATAATTGCAGCTAAGATTATAACGGCCAGGCCCGTCATGGCATACCTGTTCTTCTTAAGCTTTCTCCATGCCTCCGCTGTAAGAGAATTGGATCTGCTGGAACCAATTACTTCTATATTTGAATTTTCCTGTTCTTCCATTCAGGTCTATAAAAGACACACAAAATAGCTAGGAGCACAATATACAAACTATATAATGTTATCGCTATAGGCAAATACAATAATGGTCTATAGACTCGAGTGCTCAAAGCGACCAAAAATAGAAACAAAATATCAATTGCAATTTTCGACAGAAATGCCATAAGACCCATGTCGTAAGCAAAGCCGTAAATCGTCCAAGTTACTATTTGAAAAACAACAATTAGATTCGTTGATAATAAGATGATACCAGCCAATATTGTCCCTAAATGTTTTGACCGCCCCGTCTTGCCGGCCCATCTTACCCTTTGCTTGAAAAAGCGAGTCAAAGACTTTTCAGCCGTAGTTGAAACACAGGCATCCGGTGAAAAGCTGTAAACAATTGATTTCTTGTTTTTCGCAAAGCTCCTTAGTAAAAACACATCGTCGCCTGAAGATGTTCTAGAATTGTCCTTGTAACCGCCCATCTCGACGAAATCACTTTTTCGGTACGCCATATTGGCCCCATTCGCAAGAACTGGAGAGTTCAATATGAGAGAAGCTTTACCGACACCATGATAGGCAAATAGCTCAAGATTTTGCATTGAAGAATTTGAAAATAGTACCGTTCCGCAAACCAGGTCACAATTTTCCAGCTCGCCAATAATAGTGCTCAACCAGTACATTGGCACAATACAATCAGCATCGGTTTGGACGATGATATCATTAGATGCCCTAGTAATTCCTTCGGTCAAAGCTGCTTTCTTGCCTTCGCTCTCACAGTGAATGAGTCGAATGTTGAAATTGAAGTTTTCCAAGTTCGTATTTTCCGATCCGTCTGAAGAATGATCATTGACCAATACGACCTCTATTTGTTCCATCGGGTAGTCAAGTTCAGTGAAGGACTTTAGCAACTTGTCAAGATGGTCCTTTTCATTTCTGAATGGGACAACGATCGTAACCGAACGGGTTGTTATTCGTGGTGAAGATCTTTTTGACAAAGCAAGCATCAGTGAAAAAAGTAATATGTAGATCACATAGACCCCACATATACCAACAGCTATCGTTTCAAACATGCTCATTTGTCCTTTTTGATAAACAGGGTCAATATGCCCCCAATTGTGGTGGCAATTGCTACATTGAGCATCCAAAGTAACAATGACGCCATAGTTGTAGCCGAAACCGACGGAGAGAAGGAGCAAAAAATCAAACCTGCCGCGCTCTCTCGAACACCTAGCTTCCCAAGAAACGTTGGTACAAGTGTAATGGTGAGGTACAGGTATCCTATAAGAGCCAGGCAGGTCATAAAGTCAATCTCAACATCGAAAAAAGACAGGGTCAGATAAAACTGGAACGCAAATATCAAATAGCGCACAAGACTATAAAACAATACTTCTGCGAGAATAAGCTTTGAATGCTGCGCCAAAAACTTGAATTTTTCCTCGTGCCGTTTGAACCATTTTAGCCGAAAGAAAAGGGTCATCCACATTCCGGTGAAAAAATAGATGTGAATTACTACAAGAGAACAAAAGCCAATAATCAATGCCAATACCCAGAAAACCAGATCAGTTTGCTTACCTACACACATTTCTACTGACAACAAATGAATTATCAAAACTCCAAAAGCCCCAAAAACGATAGTGGCAATCAGCTGAGCCAAATTCCCCACGAAAGTGTTTAACGTGCCTATTAGCACTTTATCCTTTGGCAGATACATAACCCTTCCAATAAAACCACCAACCCTATTTGGTGTAAATGCCCCCGTAGCGTTGCCTGCAAAGGCAGCTTTTACAGCCAAAAACGTACTAATTGGATATTCGCTGTGCATCAGCCTTTTCCATTTATAACCTTCCAGCCCCCAGTTAAAAAAGACCAGAACGAACGCGACTACGATCAGCCACCAATTGCCATTGAAAAAAGACCTTGTAATTCTATGCCATACCTCATCCGCATTTTCTTCAGACCGAATCTTTAACACAACAAAACTTATTGCCACTATAAAAATAGCTACCTTAAGTACGTTGAACAATATCTTAAATAACTTTGCTTTCTCGATGTGTAAAGATTTGTTTCAAAAGTACAGATATTGAAGAAGTGTGAAAAAATAATTCTTGGAATCGACCCGGGCACAACGATGATGGGGTATGGGCTGCTGGAGATACACAGCAAGAATATGAAATTGCACAATATGGGGACCGTTAATCTTTCCAAGATACAAGGTCATGATCAAAAGCTAAAAAAGATTTTCGAAAGAGTGTTGTATCTCATCGACACCTACCATCCCGATGAATTAGCAGTTGAAGCTCCATTCTTTGGTAAAAATGTACAGTCTATGCTGAAGCTTGGACGTGCACAAGGTGTAGCAATGGCCGCCGCTTTGTACCGGGATTTACCGATTTTCGAATACTCTCCAAAAAAATAAAACAATCGATAACCGGAAACGGAAATGCTTCCAAGGAGCAGGTGGCTAAAATGATCCAGACACTTCTGAAGCTTGATAAATTACCTAAACATCTGGATGCTACAGACGGTGTAGCTGCAGCGATCTGTCATCACTTCCAAAATAAACCGGGGATTACGGGTAAATCATACGGTAGCTGGAAAGCATTTTTATCAGAGAATCCGGGTAAGAAACTTGGTTAAGCTTCTCTAATAGACTTAGCTATTAGCTCCATCTCGTTTGCATCAACAATCAGCTTCGGACGGGAGAAATCTATATCACTCACATTGTTGATTGGCACCAAGTGAATGTGTGCATGCGGAACTTCCAGACCAATGACCGCTACACCGATTCTATCACAATCAATAACCTTATCCATTTTTTTAGCTACCGTTTGAGCAAACTTCATCAGCTCACCTAATAGATCTGTCTCCAGATCGAATATATAATCTGTTTCTATCTTTGGTATAACCAATGTATGTCCTTTGGCTAGTGGTGCAATATCCAGGAAGGCGAAGAAATTTTCTGATTCGGCTATTTGATAGCACGGAATTTCTCCATTTATGATCTTGGTGAAAATCGTCATCGACTATCGGGTGATCTCTACTATTTCAAAATCCATAATCCCACCCGGGGTTTCTACATGCGCAACATCACCTACGGATTTACCAAGTAACCCTTTAGCAATAGGTGATTCGATAGAAATTTTTCGAACCTTCAGGTCCGCTTCATTTTCTGCGACCAAAGTGTACGACATTTCCATTCCATTTTTGATATTGCGAATTTTCGCTGTCGACAGGATCAAAACTTTTGAAGTATCCATTTGTGATTCGTCAACTAAGCGAGCGTTCACCAGTTTTCCCTTCAAAGATGCTATTCTGGCTTCTAATAAACCTTGTGCTTCTTTTGCAGCATCATACTCTGCGTTCTCTGATAAATCTCCTTTATCTCTTGCATCAGCGATCTGCTGTGATACTTTTGGCCTTTCGTAAGTTTCAAGCTGATGAATTTCATCCTTTAAGTTCTGAAGTCCTTCTTCTGTATAGTAGCTTAATTGTGACATGAGTTCGATTTTATGTTGACCGGCTATAAACAAAGAAAATCCCACCAACAGCGGGACTCACCAATAATTATGTATACACAAATATAAGAATTATTTCAAATAGAGCCCAGGTTTCGCACTTTGAATTAATACTAGAAGTTGTCCAGTATTGGTGGCCTGATCGCCCCAAACCACTTCAAAATACGTTCCCCGACATCCGGCACATCAATATGAATGATGTAAACGCCGCTTGCTATTGGTATTCCGACATGATTCTTCAGGTCCCAATCCTGAAAAGTGATCTTATTGTCTTTCCTGAACCCTCTCACGTGCGTTCCCCCGATGGAATATATATTGATGTCACATACGTCAGGTAAGTTGGTGATCTTGACCCTGTTGTCCAGCTTATTTGATTCGTAACTAGAATACGCATAGTATGGATTCGGCACGACATTGATGATATCCAATGCCGATACGGCCGTATCATTGTTACTCAGCTCCGTTGCTATATCCGTAGTCGTGAATCGATATAACGGATACCATGCGTTTTGGGCATTCGCGGTATCAGCTAACGGCGTTGTATAATACCCCTTGGTTGCATACTTCTCATAGGTCTTGGCTACCCTAAGTCTGACTTTGACGTCAGTCTTGATAAATCCGTATGGGTCTGACCAGGTTTCTCCAAACATGGATTGATCTAGTACAGGCATCCCCACCCACATGCAAGATTTCCACGTCTTGATTCTTGAACCAGTTGTTCCGTTCACCAGATTATCCTGCAGATAAACTCCTTCATCATAAGATGGCATTTTACTTGACAAGGCCCCACCTGCGAGGTCGGTTCGCTTCGTATTACCGAATACAAAAACTGTGTGCTTACCGCCCCAATAGACTTCATCGCTTATGAAATTAAACATCCCGGGAGTAGGGTTCCATAACATGTCACGACCATTGTGTCCGCCCAACCAGGAATCCTCTCCGAAGGCCATGTTCAATCGCTCTCCGGTCTCTACATCTATTGCATAACCCGGGAACCAGCCCATACCTGTGCCTGTTCCATCGGGATCTCCGTTCTTATCTACGGATTGCCCAGCTCTGGCATAGCCGTGTCCCTGACCGCCCTCTGACAATTCAGTTTCTGTTTGCATCTCTATTACTGCGCATCTCGTCCATTTTGATTTGTCTGACGTGATCACAATGTCGACACTAGGTAAGTCACTTATATCATTATCGTAGAAACTGGGACTAAGTGTATTCGCAAAATCCAATCCTACGATCGTATTTGGGCATTTACTGGAACACAATGTATACGGTGCCCAGGTTCCTTCCAGGATCTGCTCGTATTTCTCTTCATCATCCTTTTTAAGTTCATCCGTGTACGCAGCAGGATCATCACAATAATTAGGATAAAGTAATATATCTCGCTCTTCCTCGGCAGTCCCGGAACGGATCCAATTCTCCGGGGTAACCCCATCCGCATCACGAACACCACTCAACCACTGCTGTGACGAATCGGCAAACTCAATGGTTCCCTCTAAAAAATCCGAATAGAAAAAGTTAGCCTTCGGCTCGGAGTACTTGTATTGATATAACTGCACTGAAATCCCCCATTCCGGTATCAGCTGCTCATTGTCGACAGAGATAGTCTGTACTGAAGTGACCTGTTCACCGGTAGTTAAGTTCGTAAGTAACCAAGTGGCAGAATCAACAGCATACAATAATGAATTGCTGGGCACTAACCTTAGCTCATAATCACCCGAAACAACATTCAGCGGGTCAATCACCTTGACGTTAACAGGACCCTTTCCGTTCTGATACTCCACCTCATCGAGCTTGTAGTTCTCAACGATAGCTGCTTCAGATTCAGGAGTAATGTCTACAATATTCGCCCCATTCCCTGTGCCCTCGATCCTAGTGATCTTCGGCCCGTCGCCGTAAGAAGAGAAGAGAACAGATCCGCCTAGCTCAGGCGCAGGGATATGCGGAATCCCGGCCACTGACTTTATTCCTCCACCCGGTGCCTTACGACCGGCCAGATACGGTTTTTTCTGACCATCCAGCTGAAGTGGGTCAAGTGGATCATACGGCTTGTACTCGTTGTGCGAATAGGCCAATGCCATATAGTGATACGTCTTGTGATTGATCAATCGGTTATCTCCTTGAGCAAAAAGATCCTGAGTAACCTGGAACGAGTGCCTGATCCCCAGATCCTCTCCATCCACCTTTTCGCTGGCAACGGCAACCCCAATGGATTCATCAAAATCATAATTGATCAGCTGCGCAATGCCGTCCTTGATGTCTACCTGTGCAAGCAATCGGGCCACATCAATATTCTCCAGATCCGATGGTCCAACGGTCTCATCCTTTACCTGAAAGATCTGATAACCCTGGAAACGATATTTGGTATCCCACTCTTCAGGAGTACCTATCAATGAATCCGGAACAATAATGAACGGGTCCTTAACTTCATAATCTTCAGCAGCATTGTTGCTCGTAATTGGGTTGGACAAATACAAGATCAGCTCTCTGTCAAGCTCCTGGATCGTAATCTCCGGAGCATCAGGACCATCAATGATCCTGAAACAATTTTCAAACAGTGCCTGAGCCTTCTGATCTGCAATTTTGATCGCCTCTACCGCAGAAAGATTGTTCCCATTCACTGATCGTGCCCAAACCACGCCTACGGTAATGTTGTTCAATGCTCCGGGCTCCAGAGTAAAAGGGCCAGCCGCTTGCAAGGTTCTTCTGTCTCCTTCAGGGTTCCCTTCACTGAACTCATCCCAGGGCGACATAGGAATTCCGCCTGTTCCCCAGTTCAAATGATCCGAGTCTCCGGGAAAGGTAAAGTCACACACAACGGATGTTGCAGATGGATCAGAAGTATGTCCAGTCCCTCCATAAACAAAGTTGGTTCCATCCAGCCAGATCCCCCTGAGGTAATTGTAATAGTCTATACCGAAATTCGGATCTGCCGCGAAGGCACCAAGTCCGGTTCCTGAACGATTCATATATAAGAAGGAGCGCATCCCGAATCGTTCGTTGTCCGCAATACCATCTCCATAGCCAATACCATTTCCCTGAACCGCTTCGTTGAGTCCAATACCAATTGCATTATCGATCCCATCAGCATCCTGATACGGACCTTCGAAAAAATCTATCCCAATTGCAGGTGGGCTTGTACCATATCCGTTTGCCGATCCAACGGCATTATCATAATTGTCACCATTATAGCAAAATCCTAATCCTCTGCTCACGTCACAACCTACATAATCATCGTTATATCCACCAATATCTGTGTCGGCCCATTGTCCGAAATAGGTATCCGTAAGTGTTTGAGTTGAACGGTTGATCAGTTCATAATTGTAGAAGGTCATGTTGTTCACTTCGTCATTTGTGGCAAAGGCAAATGCCTGTGCTCGTATTTCCATACCTATCGGATCCCCATTGGTTTCTGTATGGATATTCCCTTTGTCGTTGAACACCCACCAGTAATTGACATCTCCGAAGATCGCTCGAGCTGCCCTGTTGGTTGGGTCAGAGCAATCAAACTCACTGTCAAGATCGTACTTTGGATAGTCACCATCATTCGGATTGTACACTCCATCATCGTTGTAATCATAGAATGGGGCCAGATAAAAATCTTGAAATCTTCCCATATCTCCATGAGCAGGCCATTCAAGAATGCTAGTAGGAATCGTGTATCCCGCATAATCAATTGCCTGATTACAATCAGGATCTTCACCGCATCGAAACCAGCCTCTAAACTCCGAGATCTCCAAACGGGTTGTAACAAAGAACTTATCGTATTGATCACACACATCCGGCTCAATCTCCGCGGGGCCAAAATCACGAATATCGGCTCCGTTTCCGCTACCTGCAACCGTTGAGAGGGGTCCAGTCCAAAAATCATTGCCTTGTTTGTATTGATGAGCCGCTACTTTCAATTGATTATTGACATCAACTCCCGCCAACCATAAGGAACCGGCATACATACATGAATTATTTGATTCTGCAGGAACAAAGTATGTTCCAACATCAGTGGAACGGTCTAACCACAAAGACCCTCCTGCTTCCAACAATGCATTCACATTGTTCAATGCTAATTGCGTTCGAGTGGTGGCAGGTGAACAGTTGGCAGACTTGTTAAGTGTAGTGCCGCTTGTTTGATTCTGAGAATTAGTCGCCTTAGTCGACGGCTCTTTCCACGCCAGGCCACTTTGAGCGACACACAGAAGAAAAAAAAGCAGCACGTATCTCACAAAATTAAATACCATTGCGTATCGTTTTTAATCGCTACGTTCTCAGTAACAAAAAAGAGTTATTCGGCAGTTCCCAGATCTTAGGGTTCAAGTATCACCTAACATCTACACGGAAGCCGATACTGTGAATGGCCCCAAAAGGGTTAGATGCTCTATAAGCATAATCGATCCCTATAGATCCACCATTACTACCGGTTGCAATCTCAACAGAAACACCGCCGGTAGGGCCAGTCAATGCCGTTGCTGCCAGGTCCGCATCAAACACAGATTTTTCATATACAAGGCCTCCTCGCAAGTAAAAATTTGCCTTCTTAGTTCTCATGGCATATTGAAGGCCTGCACGCCATTGGTCTCTTGTAAATGAATTGGATGTAAATGCGGCCCCAAGTGTAATTACATTAGATCCTTCAGAAGCTGCAGAGTCCGAGCTCAAATGGAAGTCATAAGTTGCTCCGATATTGACCAACGAGGGTAATTCGAAATTCGATACCTTTTGATTCGTTGCTGACTGCTGTCCTGAAAAGACGTACTGTGTTTCAATAGACAATCCATCTCCACTATATTTCATTGGAGGGCCTACGTTCTTCAGCGAAATACCGAACTTAACCTGTTCTTTGACGCCTGTAGTATATCTGATCCCGGCATCAAAAGCAACACCTTGTGCTCTCAAGTTGGTTATAGAATGCGAAATCATCTTTACATTTATCCCACCGGCAATTGAATTTGTAAATTCTTTCGCAAAAGACAAATTTAAATTCATTGATTGCGGTTTAAAGGTTCCGATACCCCCTTCAGGAATTTCAGTAGTCGTTATTGGAATATCACCATAGTTCTGAGTAACTACTCCTAAGCCAATTACAGCTGTTTCACCAAGTCTTTGTCCAAAGCCAAGGGCATTCATCCCAATCCCTGCACTTCCGAGCCAATTCGTGTTTGTGAACATTATCTCTGTTTTCCCTAAATATGCCAATCCTGCGACATTGGAAAATTGTGCTTCGACACCTCTAACCCAGGACATACCTGCCCCTGCCCATCCAGCACTTCTAGCCCAAGGATTAACCAATAGTTCTCCGGCTCCGGCCGAACCTGCTCGGTCTTCATTTCCGGCAAACGAACTGGTTGTTCCTATTGCCAACAAGCCAAGTGTAATTCCAATTATTTTCGTTCTAATCATCATTTTTTATCTGTAATGAATATTTCGTAATTTTTTTTAGAAGTTCTCAAGGATCGGAGGTCTCATTGCTCCAAACCATTTTAATACCCGTTCCCCAACACCCGGCACATCAACATGAATGATGTAAACGCCACTTGCAATTGGTATCCCGACATGATTCTTCAGGTCCCAATCAACAGATGTTATAGGGCTATCCTTCTTAAATGTTCTAACAAGAGTTCCACTGGTCGAATAAATGTTGATGGTACAAATGTCAGGTAGATTTGTGATCTTGATCCTGTTGTCAAGTGGGTTTGTTTCGTAACTAGAATACGCATAGTATGGATTCGGCACGACATTGATGATATCCAATGCCGAAACGGCCGTATCATTGTTACTCAGCTCTGTTGCTATGTCAGTTGTCGTGAAACGGTATAACGGATACCATGCATTTTCCGCATTCGCGGTATCAGCTATCGGTGTCGTATAATACCCCTTGGTTGCATACTTTTCATAGGTCTTGGATACCCGTAGTCTAACTTTGACGTCAGTCTTGATAAACCCGTATGGATCATTCCAGGTTTCTCCAATCATAGAAAAGTCCAACATCGGCATTCCAACCCACATACAAGATCGCCAAGCCTTGTTCATTGTTCCACTTGATCCATTTACCAGATTATCTTCCAGGTAAGCTCCCTCATCATAAGAAGGCATATTCGTGGATGTAGCACCTCCGGATCGCTTCATATTACCGAATACAAAAACCGCGTGCTTACCGCCCCAATAGACTTCATCGCTTATGAAATTAAACATCCCGGTCGTTGGGTTCCACATCATATCACGACCATTGTGTCCGCCTAGCCAGGAATCCTCTCCGAAGGCCATGTTCAATCGCTCTCCGGTCTCTACATCGATTGCGTAACCCGGGAACCAGCCCATACCTGTACCTGTTCCATCGGGGTCTCCGTTCTTATCTACGGATTGTCCAGCTCTGGCATAGCCATGTCCCTGACCGCCCTCTGACAATGCAGTTTCTGTCTGCATCTCTATTACCGCACATCTAGTCCATTTTGTTTTATCAGTCGTGACCACTATATCTACACTGCTCAGATAGTTGAAATCGTTGGTCGTTAATGTACCCATGAAGGCTTGTCCAACTATGGTATTGGCGCATCTACGTGAACACAACATATACGGTGCCCAGGTCCCTTCCAGGATCTGTTCGTACTTCTCTTCATCATCCTTACCTGTATAATCATTATACGAAGCAGGATCATCGCAATATTCAGGATAAAGTGCTGCATCAGGATCTTCATTGGCTGTTCCCGAACGTATCCAATTCTCTGCAGTAACACCATCGGCATCACGAACACCACTTAACCACTGCTGTGACGAATCGGCAAACTCAATGGTTCCCTCCAGAAAGTCTGTATAGAAAAAGCTTGAATATGGCTGGTAGTACTTGTATTGGTGCATCTGTACTGAAATCCCCCACTCCGGTATCAGCTGCTCATTGTCGATAGAGATGGTCTGTGTTGAAGTGACTTGTTCACCGGTAGTTAAGTTCGTAAGTACCCAGGTGGCAGAATCAACCGCATACAAGAATGAATTGCTGGGCATTAACCTTAGCTCATAATCACCCGAAACAACATTCAGCGGGTCAATCACCTTGACGTTAACAGGACCCTTACCATTCTGATACTCCACCTCATCGAGCTTGTAATTTTCAACGATTGCAGCCTCTGACTCAGGTGTAATGTCAACGATGTTCGCCCCATTCCCTGTGCCCTCGATCCTAGTGATCTTCGGCCCGTCGCCGTAAGAAG
>JAAZYJ010000323.1 GCA_014239715.1 Flavobacteriales bacterium | reverse complement strand
TCTGGTTGCGCATATCTCAGTTGAACCCGATGGCCTGCATCCTCTGAATAGTGCGTCGTTAAACACTGCATACGTATTCGAAAACATACATAAAACCCTGTTAAAAGTTGATCTGATCTCCCTGGACCTGATTTCGGATCTGGCAACCGGACTTCCGGAACAAATAGACAGCATCACTTTCAGATATACAATTCAAGAAGGTCCAAAGTGGGATGACGGTACACCGGTAACAGCAGAAGATATTCGATTTACACTACTACTTGCTATGTGTCCGCTTAACAATGCTCCACAAAAGCGACTTACACTGGAAGAGTTCGTTGATTCTGTGCAAGTGATAAGCAGCAATGAGCTAATTTTTTCTACACAATTCCCCTTTGCCGGCGCCAATTATATTTGGAGTGATCTCCCGATAATCTCAAAATCCTTCTATGATCCAAATGATGTTCTGAGAGATTTACGGTTTGCGCAATTCAAAGATGGAGGCATGGATTTTTCAGAGGAAACACAAAATTGGTTCATAGATTTTAATTCCAGAAAGTACTCACATGACCCACAGCATATAAACGGGTTGGGCGGATATAAGGTAACTCATTGGGAAGAAGGGCAGATCATATCTTTGGCAAAAAAAGAGAATTGGTGGGGTAAATCATCAGGTTCCATCTACAGCAAGACTAATCCCAGAAATATACATTTCAAAGTAATTACCGACGAGCAAACAACAAGTGCGGCTATCATAAATAAGGAGATCGATGTGGCGTATTCATTGAGTAGCTCACAGGCGTATGATCTTTCAAAAAATGAAGATTTCAAGGCAAACTTCCACCTTAACAAAGTAGACATCTTTGGTTTCACTTACTTAGCCATCAATTCACGACCTGGACCGGCATCAGGGAACCCTGTTCTCGCAGACCCAAATGTCCGAGCCGCCATGAGCTGTTCAACACCCTACGATGCTATTCTTGAATCTATCTACAATATGGGGACAAGGCAAGCCTCTATTGTTAACCCAAAACGGAAATATTACAACGCAGACCTTCCCATGCCGCAGCTTGATCTGAAGAAAGCAGATTCTATTTTAACATCGGCCGGTTGGATCGATGGCAACGGGGACGGCATTCGAGAAAATACTATCGATGGAGAACGAATCGACCTGACCTTTGAGATCGGATACATTGACAATCCCAGCTTCAAAACAATTGCTGATTTGTTATCACTTTCCTTCCTTGAAGTAGGTATATCCGCCAAGCTTAAGGCAATAGAAGCCAATGCCATGTTCCCTAAATTAATTTCTCAAGACTATGATGTGTTCATTAGCAGTCTTACAGGAGACGGTGGTTTTGAAGACCTATCCCCCATTTTGCACACTGATGCCTGGAAGCAAAAGGGGTTCAACTTTACAGGCTTCGGCGATTCAATTACCGACAAGGTTCTGGAAAGCATTAAAAAGACCTTTGATGAAGAAAGTAGAAATTCACTGTACAAAGAGCTCCAAGAAAAATTCAATGAGCAAAACACCTTTATCGTACTTTATGCTGTCCAGAGAAAAATAGCCGTGAATAAGAAATTCAAAAATCCGCAATGCTATGCGCAAAAACCTTCGATTCTATTAAATGCTTTAGAATTATCAGCTGATAATTGATGATTTATTGATACTTTGAGTTGATGCTCAAGTTTATTCTAAAAAGACTACTTCGGTTTATCCCTATTCTATTCTGTATTTCTCTTCTTGGGTTTGCGCTTACCATATACATGCCGGGAGATCCCGTAAACAAGATCCTCATTGCACAACATGGAGCCAACTACAAAAGCTCCATACTGAATTCACCTGAGCTCAAAAATGAATTGTACTCCGAGATGGGACTAGATCTTCCTGTTTTCTATTTCTCACTTAATGCATACAACTATTGTGATACCCTCAATCGAATTGTGGACAAGAAGCAAAGAGCGGCTGCAGAGCGCATGACACACCAATATGGATGTTGGCCGGAGATTCAATCCTATTATCAAGCAATAAAATATGCCATTACCAATAAAGACCCTGCGGAACACGCTTTACGAGCATTACTTACAGCATATGCGCCTGGGAAAACAACCAGCTTGATCGAGCAGATCCTAAACACATCTCCGAATACAGGAAAACTGATAGAAACCAAAATGACTGAAATTCATGAAAACACGTCATCATTTGGAAATTACATTCCAACTATCAATTATAATGGTGTAAAGAACCAGTACCACATCTGGTTATTT
>JAAZYJ010000175.1 GCA_014239715.1 Flavobacteriales bacterium | reverse complement strand
GCCACGGGGCCATTTTTGCCGAGTGGAGCGACTACATACCCTTTAGTATCAGTTGCGCCACGGGGCCTTCAAAACAATATTACTTAATTTTTAGAAAAAGTATAATCGATTTCAAAAACACGCAACTTCATTTCTTTGTTCTTAAGCTTAAGAATCGTTGCTTCTGTCTCATTTATGAGTAATGCTGTTTTATCCGAATTAAACTCCCATGTTCCAACATCTTCAGATACAACACCATTAAAAGTTGTAGATTGAGTACAGGTGCCGTCTCCCTCAAATAGGATTTTAGACTCAAATCCATCAGCAGGGTCTACCTCCTCATCGTCAAGAGCAATTAATGTCCATTCTCCGGTAAGCCTCATTTTCTTGGTAAGTACAGTAAAGGCAGGTCCTTCTTCGTATTTACCACATGAGTTTAATACGCTAGTGGCTGACAAAACAACAACTAATGCAAGTGTTAAAAATTTAAATTTCATTTTTTTATTATTTATTATAAATCAAACTTAATCCCTTGAGCCAATGGAAGGCTGTCGGTATAGTTGATCGTATTGGTTTGTCTTCTCATATACACTTTCCAGGCATCTGATCCTGACTCACGTCCACCACCTGTTTCTTTTTCTCCACCAAATGCACCGCCAATCTCAGCACCTGAAGTACCGATGTTTACGTTTGCAATTCCACAATCAGAACCTGCATAAGACAGGAATTTTTCAGAATCTTGTAATGACGAAGTCATAATCGCAGACGATAAGCCTTGAGGTACATTATTTTGAATCTCAATGGCATTTTCAAGTGTTCCGTCATACTTCAATAAGTACAAGATTGGAGCAAATGTTTCATGCTGTACAATTGCAAAATTATTATCCGCCTCAATTATTGCTGGTTTCACATAGCACCCTGACTCATATCCGGGCCCTTCCAAAAGCCCCCCTTCTACTACAACCGTTGCTCCCTCGGATTTGGCGTCCTCGATCGCTTTGAGGTACATGGCCACAGCATCTGTATCAATAAGTGGTCCTACATGATTGTTTTGGTCTAAAGGATTTCCAATTCTGAGTTGTGTATAAGCGCTGGCCAATACTTCTTTTACTTTGGCGTAAATACTTGCATGAATAATCAATCTTCTAGTGGATGTACATCTTTGTCCTGCTGTACCAACTGCACCAAATACAGCCCCTGGAACAACCATTTTAAGATCTGCACTTGGAGTAATGATAATCGCATTGTTTCCGCCAAGCTCGAGTAGTGATTTTCCTAATCTTGCACCAACTGCCGCACTAACAGATTTACCCATTCGTGTAGATCCAGTAGCGGATACCAAAGGAACTCTTTTGTCGTTAGACATCAGCTTACCGATTTCGGCACCTCCGATAACCAATCCTGAAACACCTTCAGGGACGTTATTCGCTTCAAAGACTTCTTTTGTGATTTGCTGACAAGCCAGAGCCGTCAAAGGTGTTTTTTCAGATGGTTTCCAAACGCAAACATCTCCACAAACCCATGCAAGAGCGGTATTCCAATTCCAAACAGCTACTGGAAAATTGAATGCCGAAATAATTCCTACGATTCCTATTGGGTGGTACTGCTCATACATTCTGTGTCCTGGACGCTCCGAGTGCATCGTTAATCCGTAAAGCTGACGAGACAATCCAACTGCAAAATCGCAGATGTCAATCATCTCCTGAACCTCACCAAGACCTTCCTGAAGTGATTTACCCATTTCATACGAAACAAGCTGACCAAGAGGTTCTTTAACTTCTCTTAGTTTTTCTCCCAATTGACGAACAATTTCCCCTCGCAGAGGTGCGGGAACATTTCTCCATTCTTTATAGGCTTCTGATGCTTTTTGAATTACCTTTTCATAATCAGCCGCTTCAGCAGATTTAACAGAGGCCATAAGCTCCCCATCTACTGGAGAATACACATCAATAATTTCTCCTTGAGTTTTGATCCAGGTACTTCCCGTTGAAGCCCCGTTATTCGTTTGCTCAATACCAAACGTGGATAAAATATCTTTAATTTCCATTTTTAAAACAATAAGATTTGGTGCAAATGTACTCGAAATTCTCACAGAGAAAACATGAATTGCATCAAAAATTGGCTGCAAAAACAGTCAGGCGCATTATGTTTCTTATTTTTGCGCATACAAACATTAACTATGTATCGTACACACAATTGTGGAGAGCTGAGATCCGAACATATAAGCAAGGAAGTCACGCTTTCTGGATGGGTTCAAAAATCCCGGGATTTGGGAGGAATGACCTTCATTGATTTAAGAGATCGTTATGGAATAACTCAGCTTGTGTTTAATATGGAAACGGATGGTGATTTGTGTGAAAAGGCAAGAAAGCTAGGTAGAGAATTTGTGATTCAAATTGAAGGACAAGTCATTGAAAGAAGCAGTAAGAATGCAAAAATGCCTACCGGAGATATAGAAATTGAAACTACTGCTCTACGCGTATTAAATGCATCAAAAACTCCTCCCTTTACGATTGAAGATGACACAGACGGCGGTGATGAGCTACGTATGCAATATCGTTATCTGGACCTGAGAAGAAATCCTGTTCAGGAAAAATTGAGATTGAGAAATAAGGTCTCCTTAGAGACACGAAAATATTTAGACGGTGAGGATTTTATGGATGTCGAAACTCCGGTTCTGATTAAATCCACCACTGAGGGCGCAAGGGATTTTGTAGTCCCCAGCCGTATGAATCCAAAGGAATTTTATGCACTACCGCAATCCCCTCAAACCTTTAAGCAATTGTTGATGGTTTCCGGTATGGATCGCTACTATCAAATCGTAAAATGCTTTAGAGATGAAGATTTGCGTGCAGACCGCCAACCTGAATTTACGCAGATTGACTG
>JAAZYJ010000321.1 GCA_014239715.1 Flavobacteriales bacterium | reverse complement strand
CAATGAAAAGAAACTTAACCGAAAGCTTACTTGGCGAGCTGGAATCGTCGGATAAAATACTGTTGTTGCCTCCGGCTTCTTTTTTGGAGATCATCGACCTGGAGAAGGATTCCAAAATGATAATTACAGATTCTGGTGGTATACAGAAAGAGGCATTCTTTTTTGAAAAACCATGCATTGTACTTAGAAATGAAACGGAATGGGTTGAGCTGGTTGAAAACGGTAATGCAGTTCTTGCCGGCCCGAGTAAAGGAAAAATATTGGCTGCGTATTCTACGCTCAAACATCATGATGATTTTACTTACCCGGACTTCTATGGGGATGGAAATGCCGCTGAATTCATTTGTTCGGAGATTATCAGACAACTCGGATAGCTTTGCTCAGATCTATTACCAAATATTCCTTTAGTTTCCTGATGGCGCCCTTTATTAAAGATGCAAGGAAAATAATCGGAGCAGATGTGTTCTCAAATGTAAAACAGCATGAGTACAGCGACTCGGATAAAGAGGAAGCTATAGATCTTGCAGCAGACTGGTTGATCCATTCTCAGGAAAATATGGAAGATGCAGGTTTTGGATCTTACCATTTGATCAAGGGTTGGACGAGTTCCTATCCTGAAACTTCAGGATACATTATTGATACACTCCTGAAGTATGCCAGGATTCGTGATAATCAGGAGGTTGTCAAAAAATGCATAGAATGTGCTGACTGGCTATTGAAAATTCAGAAAGATAGTGGCGGTTGGCAAAGCATGACAATTGACCATAATAAACCCGAGGTTGTATTCAATACCGGGCAGGTGATCAGAGGAGTATACGCTGTTTATTTAGAAACCAACAATGAAAAATATCTGACAGCTTGTAGCCGTGCGTTGGACTGGCTATGTGACATCCAAGATCATGATGGTGCTTGGCGTAAACATGCTTTTATGAATGTTGAACGCGTTTACGATAGCTATGTGGATGCTCCCATATTGATGGTAAACAAAAGGTTGAACAAAGAAGTGTACCGTAATAAGGCCATGGATAATCTCAATTGGATAGTCAACAACAAGCAATTGACAAATGGATGGTTCTCTGACTGTGACAATACGATACATAAAAACCGGAAACCCATCCTACACACAATTTCCTACACTATAGACGGGTTAGTAGATAGTGCTTCTTATTCAGGTGATAAAAGATTTTTTATTGCAGGCAGGAAAGCTGCTGAAAAACTTTTGGATCTGTTCCTCACTTCCGGGAAGCTTTACGGACGTTATGATGCGAATTGGAAGGGATCGGAGCACCCTATTCTTACGGGATGCGCTCAGATCAGTATTTGTTGGATGAAGATCTATATTGAAACAAAAGAAGAACGATTTTTAACTGGCGCGATTAAAATGAACAATTTCCTGTTATCAGCTCAACGCCGGACTATAAAAGGGACGAAAAGAACGAAAGGCGCGATTACGGGTTCTTACCCGGTTTGGGGAAGATATGAGAGCTTTGCTTGTCCGAACTGGGCGACCAAATATTTTATTGATGCCATTATGCTTGAACTTTCAATTACAAAATCTAGATCTTGAATAAGGAGCTAAATATTCTCTTTTTATCCAGCTGGTATCCAAATAAGGTTACTACAACCAAGGGAAATTTCGTACAAAGACATGCTGAAGCGGTTGCAACTAAGTGCAATGTAGTAGCGATAACAGTCATCGAGGATCCCGAGGAGCATGAGGAAAATTTCCGGTTAGAGCGTGAATTCGAAAAGGGTGTTGATACCATTCGTGTTTATACAAAACCCGGATTAGGCAAGCTGACCAAGTGGCTTCGTTTCTTTAAGGGTCATGATAAGGCAATACAGGTTGCGCTGACTTCTTTTAAACCT
>JAAZYJ010000164.1 GCA_014239715.1 Flavobacteriales bacterium | reverse complement strand
TTTTTACCAAAACCAATACCAACGGACGGCGTGGCCATAATAGAAGATCCTACAACCAAATTGAGAGGGTTTCTAACGGCATCATAAGGCTTATTGAAAAAGGTAAGCCCATAACCAACATGCCAATCCACACAATATGATGTACCAATTGGAGTGTTATGATGTAATTCCGGTACTACAGAAAAACTAGAGCCAAGGATCGCGTTATTGCCATAGTTGGCATAGGTTGTTCTTATCTGAACTTCATGATAACGGTAGACAGAATGCCAGTATTTGTGTCTATTTCTTGCTAGACCTAAAGCAAAGTCAAATTGGTAATTCAATCCTACATCCGGAAACTCACTAGAAATATCAAGTAGTTTACCCACATGACCGGCGATTTCAAAACCGACCTTCTCCTGGGTGTTACCTCCATTCACGTACAGAAACCCAAATAAGAACAATATTACGTGTCGTATTTTCAAATTGGATTTGGAAGATAATAAATTCGGAGTATTGCTGTAAATTGCAGTGCATCAAAATGAAGAAACTATTTGTCATATCAGTACTTGCGGTTCTGTCTATAACAACCGGACTTGGTCAGGGTGCAAAACGATATATCGCTGCCACTTACGGTTTTGGTTTTTTAGTTGCGCATAGAGCTAACATGAGACACCTTTTACAAGGTCACTCCTCGATACTGGAACTGAGCTACTTATCTGAACCCATTCGAGTTTCCCACCTATGCTCTAACTATACCAAACCGGCAAATGGCCTTTCATTATTGTACCTAAATACAGGGAACCCAAAACAAATTGGGCACTGTTTTGGACTTTATCCAAACATCAGTTTTAATCTAGGTCAAGGCAGATGTGCGCCACGATTGAAATTCGGAGGAGGTATAGGCTATGTCCAAAAACCATTTGATCAGGTCACAAACAACCAAAACATTACAATTGGCACCCACATTAATACCGTTATTCATATGGCAATTGAAGGCGAAATTTCAGTGAAATGGCACTTTATTAAGTATGGAATAGCAATAACTCATTTCTCCAATGCATCGTTTACTTCACCTAATTTAGGAATCAATATTCCTGTGGCGTACGTTGGATTTGCCTTAGGTGATCCTGCTAACGAGGAAGTAAAAATACCTGATCGTACTTATTACACAAATGGCGAATCACTATTTATCAGAGCTCACGAGGTGTTTCTATTTGGTGGTGTTCGGCAGGTGAGTCTTCATCATCCTAAAAAATACATCGTGGGTTCAATGGGTTATCAATATACCCATCAGTTTTCACCAAAATTTATATGGTGCTCTGGAATCGATGTATTTGCCAATCCAAGTTTACCGGCAGCTACCGAGCCAGGTAGCAACACAAATTTAATGAGTCTACAAATTGGTGGGTTTGGTGGCTTGGAATTGAAGTTCAATGATAATTCAGTCTTCCTTCAGCAAGGAGTTTATCTATTATCTAAATACAAAGAAAATGGTCCTGTGTATCAAAAAATAGGTTACCGAAAACGATTTGCAAAGAGTGGCGTGGTTGCGTCAGTAGGGATTAAAACTCATTTCGGTATCGCTGAATACATGGAATTAGGAATCGGATATAGATTTATTCCGAACAGAAAAAAAGACAAAAATGGTAAGAAGGATGCATCTCTCTAGGTACATACTGGTCATATCATTTTTCTTTGCATTGACCGGATGTCAGAAATCAGAAGATCGTAGATGTTTTAAGAGTATTGGCGATATAACCTTTGAGTCAAGGCCTCTTACTCCCTATTCATTTGTGGTTTTGGACGATCATATCGACTTAATTCTGACCGATACCATTGACAACTCATTGGTTGTAGAATCAGGTACAAACCTCATTGGTTTTATTGTGACAGAAGTATCTAATGACACGCTATTTATAAGGGATGATAACAAATGCTCTTTCTTGCGAGACTTTAGGTATAAAACTAAAATTCATCTAAACAGTATGACGCTCAATAAGGTCCTTCTTGGTGGATCCGGAAACTTGTCAAACGCAATACCTACAAATCGGAATATTACGGTTGATGCGGATCGGGCAAATGGAAATATTGATTTGACTCTTGCCTGTGACTCGTGTTCCTTTATTGTGAATGTCGGGGTCACAAAGATTGACTTGTCTGGTACTTGCGAGAATAGTTACTTCTATTACTTTGGCCATGGTGATGTAGAAGCATCTCAATTATTGTCAGCTAAGGCATTGATCCACTGGAATTCAACAGGGTGGCTAAAAGTGAATGCTACAAGCTCGATTCGTGGTATTATTGAGTCTTCAGGCAATGTGTATTATTCCGGTAATCCAACAATTGTAGATGTTGGGATGACAGGTTCAGGAGAGTTAATCCCACAATAATCCATATCTTTGCAGTATGAAACTGGCACTAATATCCATTGGACTTCTTGGGTTGGCTTTTTTGGGGATCGCAGTGAAGATTTGGGCCAAAAAAGGCGGCGAATTTGCAGGGACCTGTGCAAGTAACAATCCCTTGTTACAGGAAGATGGTGCATCCTGTGGTGTGTGCGGAGCACGCCCGGATGAAAAATGTAAAGATCCGGAAGGCGATTAGAAATTACCAGTCCGTTTTTGTTTTAGAGCTGTGTAAAAGCTTCTTCCAAATTCGGGCTCAGCCAGGTATCATAGTCTCCATTCGCACCGGAATAGATCAAATAAACACCCATGTGCAGATCCGGATTCTTTTCAAGGAATGACTTTATCTTATCCACACCAAATACCATAAATGCAGTTGCATACGCATCCGCAAAGGCGGCCTCTTCACAAATCACAGTAACACTCAATAATGAATGTTGAACAGGTCGTCCGGTTCTCGGATCGATCGTGTGCGAGTATTTCACTCCATCCTCTTCGTAAAACTTTCTGTAATTTCCAGACGTAGCCAAAGCCATGTTATTCAGGTCGATCGTTGCAAATATCCTTTCCTGCAAAGGAATACCTTCAACAGGTTTGTCAATTCCTATCTTCCAGGTCCTGCCTTTGTCATTGATTCCCTTACACTTCACTTCTCCCCCAAGCTCAACCATATAATTGTTGATATTCAAACCATTCAGGTACTCTCCAAGCAGGTCAACTGCATATCCTTGAGCAATTGCATTGAAATCCAGTTTTAAACGAGGATCGACCTTACATAGCTCATCTACGATTACCCCGTCTTTTTCATCCAGCTCTTGTATTGTAAGATAAACTTGGCTTGGGTCCAGTGAGATGAATTCCAAAATAGAATCAAGCTGTTCTTGAGTTGGTTGATTCCTTTTATGCTGAAGATCAAAAAAACCCCAAAAATCTACCAAAGGATAAACTGCAGGATTAAATGCTTTTTCTGTTTTGGCATATACCTGTTGCGATTTTGTGAAGCAATCTGCCAAAACAGAGGATACGATCTGACAGTAGTAGCTTACATCCGCGTTGTTAAAGTCTGAAATTAGACTAGAATCAAGATACGTTGATAAGTGCCAATCAAAATCCTGTAATATTGAATCAATCTGAGCTTTAATTTCACGACCATTGCTGTCTCTGTATTTGATCTGGTATGTGGTGCCTTGTGCATTTCCAGCAATCGTGAAGTAATTTTCCTGCAATCTGTCCACCGTTGACTGAGTCATATCGCTACTAGCGGGTGGTTCGGTATAATCACTTTCTATATTACAGGAAACAGCACTCAGAAAAAACAAAAAAGTCCCGGCAATGAGGGACTTTTTCTGCAATAAATATGTTCTTTTATCAGCCTCCAAAATCATCAAACCTGATGCTGTCATCCGGTATTCCGAAGTCCTCCCCCATTTTCTGAACCGCAACGTTCATCAATGGTGGTCCGCAAAAGTAAAGCTCAATGTCTTCCGGATCCTCGTGCTTGCTGAGATATTGATCTATAACCGCGTTATGCACAAAGCCCAGGAAGCCATCTCCTTTAGGGTCGTCAATGTCTTTTTTCTCTACCCAATTGTCTGTTTCCAATGGCTCTGATAGAACCAGATAGAATTTGAAATTGGAAAATTCTTTTTCCAGATCCCTGAAATAATGAATGTAAAACAGCTCAGCACGGGATCTTCCACCATACCAGAAAGTTACTTTCCTTCCTGTTTTCAGGGTCTTGAACAGCTCATACAGATGTGATCTCATCGGTGCCATTCCAG
>JAAZYJ010000318.1 GCA_014239715.1 Flavobacteriales bacterium | reverse complement strand
TAAAGAAATGTCGGTGATGTTCAAAACTATTAAAGAGCTCGCACTTCAAATAATTCAGGAAAGCCCGAATATTCCTTCAGAGGCTTCCTTTGCTATCGGAAACATAGATAGCCCAACATTTTTGGTGAATTTTATTTCATCGAACATGAATGCTGATGTTTCGATGAAGCAGGACATGCTCGAAGAGCTCGACATGAAAAAACGAGTGATGATGGTGTTGAAGCATCTTACAGCTGAGGTCCAAATGCTCGAAATGAGAAATGAGATACAGTCCAAAGTTCGTAAAGACATGGATCGCCAGCAACGTGAGTATTTTTTGCACCAGCAGATGCGTACGATACAGGATGAATTAGGTGATAATCCACAAGAACATGATGTAAGTGAGCTGCGTACACGTGCAAAGAGTAAAAAATGGGTAGAACGCGTAGAGAAATTGTTCCATAAAGAATTGGATAAATTGGGCAGAATGAATCCACAGGGAGCCGAATATACAGTGCAATTGAATTATCTTGATTTAATGTTGGATCTGCCATGGGGCGAGTATTCCAAGGATGTCATGAATTTGAAAAGGGCGAAGAAAATATTGGAACGAGACCATTACGGACTTGAAAAAGTTAAAGAACGTATTCTTGAATATTTGGCAGTATTAAAACTGAAAGGGAACATGAAGTCTCCAATTTTATGTTTTTACGGGCCTCCTGGTGTAGGGAAAACCTCATTGGGTAAATCTATTGCAGAGGCGCTTGGGCGCAAATATATTCGGATGTCGCTAGGGGGATTACACGATGAATCCGAAATTCGTGGTCATCGCAAGACGTATATTGGTGCTATGCCTGGTCGGATTGTTCAGAATATTAAAAAAGCTGAAACAAGCAATCCGGTCTTTGTTTTGGATGAGGTGGATAAGCTAGGTCGAGGGAATCACGGTGATCCGTCATCTGCATTACTTGAAGTTCTTGACCCGGAACAAAACAAAGACTTTTACGATAATTATATTGAGACCGAATACGATTTATCCAAAGTAATGTTTATTGCAACAGCAAATAATTTAGCGGCAATTCAGGGGCCACTGCGTGATAGAATGGAGCTCATTGAAGTAAACGGCTATACTGTAGAAGAAAAGATAGAAATCGCAAAGCGACATTTATTGCCCAAACAGATTAACGAACATGGTATAACGAAAAAAGATATTTCCATTGACCGCAAAACAATGGAGAAATTGATCGAGGAGTATACAGGTGAATCAGGAGTTCGCGGATTAGATAAGATGGTAGCAAAGCTGGTTCGAAACAGAGCACGTGAAATTGCTATGGAAGAGAAGTTCGAAGTTCAGATAAAAACAACTCATTTATTCGACATATTGGGAGCCGGTCGTGTTAAAACGGCATACGGAAATAATGAGGTTGCCGGAGTTGTTACCGGTTTGGCATGGACGAGTATTGGAGGCGATATTCTATTTATCGAATCTTCTATAACCAAGGGGAAGGGCAAGTTAACACTGACCGGAAATTTAGGGGATGTGATGAAGGAATCTGCTGTAATTGCTCTGGAATACCTCAAGGCGCATAGTTCTGTTTTAGGTATTGAGCAGAACATATTTGATAAATACAACGTTCATATACATGTCCCGGAAGGTGCAACACCAAAAGATGGGCCAAGTGCCGGAATTACGATGTTGACTTCATTAGCATCTATTTTTTCTCAAAGAAAGGTTAAGAAAAACCTTGCGATGACAGGTGAGATTACATTGCGGGGCGAAGTTTTGCCTG
>JAAZYJ010000248.1 GCA_014239715.1 Flavobacteriales bacterium | reverse complement strand
TGATGCGGGCCTCGACTGTGCTGCCCAGCTGAAATCGTCTTTCGGCAAAATTCAGCACCGTAGAAACATACACATTGATCCTGTTCCATTTGTAAACTCCTCTTCTTAATGGTTTGATAGAATACTGTAAGGATTGCTCTTGTTTCGGAAGAAATTGAATATACTCTCCGTTGTTCCTAATTTGAAACTCATCCGGTAGCTCATCCATAACGAGTGTGTTGACAGACATAGTATAGGAGCTTTGTAAAACAAGCTTAATCACATTTTCATCCCCTAAAGCCAGCCGTTCATTGAACTCCCTATGTGCTTTTATTTCTCCTTTCGCAATAAAAAGAACGAACACGTCGAATACGGTCAATGCCAGGAATAATCCCAGAATTCCCTGTGAGATCGGAAACAACCATGTAAACGAATAGCTCAGCAGGAAAAGGACAACCACCAGAAGAAAGGAAGAATAAAATCTCCAATTAAAATACAGCTGTCTGAAAATCCTGATCATCTATCTCGGCACTTCTATTTTTTGAACGATCTCTTCTATAATAAGCTCCGGGGTCATGCCCTCCATTTCCGCCTCAGGCGTAAGAATGATCCTATGGTTCAGCACATGATAAGCCACATACTGGACGTCATCGGGAACTACGAAGTCTCTTCCGCGCATAGCCGCCAGTGCTTTCGAGGCCCGCATCATTGAGAGCGATGCCCTGGGCGAAGCACCCAGATATAGCTTTCCATGATTTCTTGTTTCGTGGGTGATCTCAGCAATATACTTGAGCAGCTGGTCTTCTATTCTGATCTTTTCAAGAATCTCTTGGATAGACCGAATGTCTTCAGCAGACATTATGGCCTTCACTGACGACAGGTCCGGTGCAGAAACACTGTTTCTATAGCGATCCAATATCATTTTTTCCTCCTCTAATGACGGGTAGTCAAGATTTACCTTAAACAAGAAACGGTCCAGCTGTGCCTCCGGCAATCGATATGTTCCCTCCTGCTCGACAGGATTTTGAGTGGCGATCACAAGAAACGGAAACTCCATCTCATACGTATTGCCGTCATAGGTGATCTGTTTTTCTTCCATGACCTCAAAAAGTGCAGCTTGTGTCTTCGCGGGCGACCTGTTGATCTCATCGATCAATGCAATATTTGTGAAGATCGGACCTTTTTTGAAGAAGAAGTCACTGGTTTTCATATTGAAAACAGAAGTCCCTATAATATCTGAAGGCATCAGATCAGGAGTGAACTGGATCCTCGAAAACTCAGATGATATTGTCTTGGAAAGCACCCTGGCACTAAGCGTTTTTGCTACTCCGGGCACCCCTTCCAATAAAATATGACCTCCGGTAAATACTCCGATCAAAAGCAGGTCTACCATCTCATGCTGACCTATAATAAAGCGTTCGACTTCAGATCTTACCTGTTCTACTTTCGTTGTAACCGGCGAAAGGTCTATTAAACTGGCCTTAAAAGTCGCCGTTTCTGTTGAGGGCGGCAAATCAGCCTCTGTGCCGGTTGCAACAGTCGGTTTCTCCTGTGCTGAATCTGACGGAGTTGACCCCGACGGCTCGACACCTTCCGGCCTGTTGTCTTCTTGTTCTTTTTTATTGTTCTCTTCCATTAATTACAGTTTTTGTAAAATTCATCTAAGTTCTTTTGCAGTTTTATAAGGAAAGCATCATTGATCTCCTTATTGTCTCTGGCATAATCAAATGCTTTGAAGATCTGCATTATGCTATCGGGTTCTATCCCCGATTTCCTAGACAGGCCGGAAACAAATTGTTTGTCTGCCTTAACCGTTGTCATATAATATGTGTTACGTACAAAGTCCATGAAAACGACTTCTTGATGTTTTATAATCTTGTCGTGCCTTCTTTCCTGATAGTAAAGCTGGCTAACCGTGTCTGCAAATTCCACGGATGAATTGACCCTTTTTTCTGCTGCGGGAATTATCTTTCTCCTTCTTTTTGACTGGAAAATAATGTAGAAAAGCAAGCCCAGAAGCACCAGATACAATGCCCAACGCAACTCGGTAGAGTTCAAAATGAATTGTAACGGGCTGGCTCTTCGTTTGCCATAAGATCCGCTTCCTCCGCCCTCGCCCTGAGCCGATTCCTCAGCTCCTTTTTTAGCCAGATACCTGTGAGAATTTTTTCCATTGAGCTCGTGCCAATAGATGTTTCCTCTTGGGAGATGGCTCATGATCCTTTCCGCATAATCCAGGCCCTGATTTTCGTCCATCAAGATCCGATTCGTAAACATTACGCTCTCACTATGAAGAAACAGCTGTCCTTTTCCAATGTTGATCCTTAAACAAATTGGCTGTATTGTTCCTTCTGTATCGCCACACACATTCGCTGCGGAGACCACTGAAAAATCACGGTATTTAAGACCTTCCAAGTTCCAGAAATGCCAATAGTCCGCGTATGTATCCCCATTTTCATAACTATAAAGCCAATGATAATCGGGGAATAATTCGAGTGAATCATGTGGAAAGTTCACATCCATACATTCGCTGTATTGGTTGGCGAACTCATCTCCCCAAAAAAGTTGTGAACGCAACGAATAGCCAATGTCCTCAGAACAAATAAAGGCTACATTTCCCATTTCAATGAACCCCATTAGTTCATCCGCATCGTCATAGCTAAAGTAGGAACCATTCCCCATTAACATATAGATGTTCGGGAAAGCATTGGTGCTGCTTTTGGGCAAATTTGACGCAATTGGAGATCGCATCGGCTTCATCTTCTTTGTTTTGTCGTAACCTTTAAACAAATGATGGATCAGGTACATTCCTTCCGGGTTGATGGGAATTGGCCTGCGCTTTCTTTCTTCGGCAACGGCTTTCTGCTCTTCGGCTTTTTTTTGCTGACTTTCTTGTAGCTCTGCAGCCGTAGCCTCTGAACTGGGCATGGATGTCCAATACAACAGATAAACGAACCCTGCCAGTATTGACACACTAATTCCATATTTAATCCACTTGTTCATCTAGCTGTGGTTGGTTATTGCGTCAAGTGTTTTTTTGAGTGTAGGCTCAATGGCATAATAATCTTCTTCGGAAACAACCCGCTTACCATACCAAACAACTTCGTAAATGGAAACTACTTTACTGAACTCTTTGTAGAAAGGCTTCTTTTTCATTTCCCGTAAATAGGACATGTTGGTTTTCCTCTTGTGCCATACGATCCACCCTTTTTCTGACAGGTCTTTTATGATGAAAATAAAATATATGCGAATGGCCTTGCGGTAATCCTTTGAAGCGATGGCCTGATCAAGCATACGCTCTAGTTCTGATCGTGGAATTTCTGATGGGATCAAATCGTCAATTTTTTCCTTAGAAATGGCCGTGTCCTTATCTTTTGAAAGGAATAAAAACACGAGAACCAGCACAAGAATGATAACAAGTAATAGAATTAGGAGTACGCCCCATAGGCCATTGCCGGGGCTATTCATTTTTGATTCATCTGTCCGTGATCTGTCTTCCTCAATTCTTTGCACCTCCCTTTTGTCTTCTCGCTGA
>JAAZYJ010000135.1 GCA_014239715.1 Flavobacteriales bacterium | reverse complement strand
CTACCCCCTTGGCAGCTCCAAGGGGGTATAAAATTAAACCCATGAAAAATAGTATCATTTTAATATTGCTGGTCTTTTTGGCCGTCGGCTGTGGAAATAGTGGCGAGAGTATTTACGAATCGTTCTCTGAAGATTATGAGGGAGTTGGGTATTCAACGACAGAATCTGAATTGAAAGCAGAATACAAGCGAGTCGATCAGGAAGAGATGATCTCTTCAGATGTTGAGGTTACAGAAAACCTGCTTCTTGATCAAAAGATCATCAAGGAAGGAAGTATTACATTCCAAACAGATACCATCGCCAAGACCAAAGGCAGAATAGACAGGATAGTCAAAGGCCTCAAAGGATTCTGCTCCTCTGAGGTTGAAACTCATTATACCTATCAAGATCAGGTTAGCATGACAATTCGAATACCGGCTCAAAGTTTTGAAAAACTCATCGAGCAAATATCGGTTGGAGTGAGTCACTTCGATAGTAAAGAGATCTCGGCTGAAGACGTTACTGAGGAGTTTATTGACCTTTCGGCAAGGATCAAAACAAAAAAAGAAACAGAACAGAGATATCGTGAAATTTTGAGAAGCGCAAAAACCGTAGGAGAAATTCTTGAGATCGAAGAGCAAATATCATATCTGAGGTCAGATATAGAATCGTTGGAGGGGAGGCTAAAATACATAAAGAACCGTGTTGGATTGAGCACCCTGAACATTACATTTTACGTGGAGGTTGAAGGAGGGCCCAAGCAAGGGTACTCTCACAAATTTGCAGAGGGCTTTGAAAATGGATGGGACGGGTTTATACTGTTCTTCGTTGCGCTCACCTACTTTTGGCCTTTCTTGCTAATTGGATTGATTGTTTTCTGGTTTGTTCGCCGAAAGATCAGATCCCGTCGAGCAAAGAAGTCGGCAGCAGCCCGGAATGGATAGTGCAGATAGCAGACAAAAAACAAAATAACATTTCAATCAGGACGTTATAACTTGTAAATTGACGCTGTCGCTACCTTTGTAATGGTGCGGTTTATCGACTCAAAACGGAGGTTTTCATGTCGGCACGGTTGTTGTTAAATTTCTGTTAAAATTAAATACTATGAAAGCCACAATTTATTCTACATTTCTATTCCTTATTGTTGTAGCCAGTAGCTGCAACAGAGACATTGGGGAGGTTACACTTACATATAATAAAGCCACAGCAGTATACGGCAACTTAGAAGAAGTTCGTTCAACCCCACTGATAAGCTCTAGTCGGGAAATTATAGATCCGGGAAAGATATTTATGGGAGAAAATGCCCTGTTGATAGGAGAGGAAGGACAAGGTATTCATGTTTTTGACAATAACGATCCGAATAATCCGACCCCGGTTATTTTTATTGACCTTCC
Organism: Flavobacteriales bacterium; assembly: GCA_014239715.1. Next base: position 837 of record JAAZYJ010000135.1, on the reverse strand, counting down.
TTTTACAAATGAGTTCTATGTTTATAAGAATTACATCTATGCGGTTTCGCATTACGATATGGTTAAGATCAACATTAACAACTTGGCAGCTCCTGAGCTTGTTGATAGAGAAATGAATGCATTCTCTGAGCCTATTACAAATGGCCAGGGGGAAGCCTTGATCGGGTTCACGTATGCTGTGGTAACTGAGACACTTAAGATCAATGGCCCCGAGGCTCGAGCCCTGCAGGATGAAAGCACTTTGTATTTTGATTATATGAATAACATGATACCCAGATCAAACATTCCATCTTCTTTTGCAGGAAATGGAACGACAGGAGGTCAAGGAACCACAAATCGGATTGCCCTTACGGAAGATCATGTGTATGTGGTTGCCGATAATACACTTTTGACTTTTGGCAATACCTCTGTTGATCTGAACCTGATTGAAAAGCAACACATACAATGGGGGATGGAAACAGTATATCAGAGTGGCGACCAGCTGTTTATTGGAACCCAAACTTCAATGGTCATCGTAGATATTTCAAACGGTGAAAATCCAACGGTGCTATCAACCTATTGGCACCCAAATTCATGTGACCCTGTTTTACCACACGGTTCATTAGCCTATGTAACTCTGAGATCAACAGTACAAGCCGGTTGTGCCGGCGATGAGAATTCGCTGACTGTCGTAGATATCAGCGATCTTCAGGACCCAAGAGACTTAACTACAGTTCAGATGGAAAGTCCTTTTGGAATGTGTTTACAGGAAGATCATTTGCTCATAGGAGAGGGTACTAACGGCATAAGTATCTTTGATGTTAATGTGCCATCAATGCCAGTAATCGCGATGCATTT
>JAAZYJ010000199.1 GCA_014239715.1 Flavobacteriales bacterium | reverse complement strand
GGATACGGAGGAAGGAGTAAAACGAAGAGAGCTGACAGCGGAGACGCAGCTCGAAAGCAACCTTAATATAAACAAGTGGAATCAGAATCTGCAGCAGAATGATGAAGAGAGAAATTACAGACAGAATGAATACCAGGAAAGCTTTAAAGATCAGCTGGGTATTGAAGCAAATGCCGGCGATGGCAGAAGGGCCGGGTTCATCGATAATATGGAATCATTCAAGAACGATGAAAGTGAGCTTCACAGAGATAGATATGATAAGAATGAGAGCCGAAGCTATTCCAGACATCAAAGTATTGAAGACAAATTGAGTGACTTTGAAGAGACGCAGAAGGAGCTTGAACAGCCCCGTTTGAAATATGTGGATTCATATGAGACCTATAAGGACGATATGTCCGTATGGAGTGAAGGAATGAGCCAGGATGGAATCAATAAAACATATTCAAAACACAATTACATTGAAAACTTCAAGGTCGGATCAGATGATTTTAAAGACAACATGGATATTCAAAGGCAAAAGAATGTTTCCGCTGTTGAGGATCGGAAAGATCAGCTGGAAAACTCTCATATTGATGCTGATCAGAATAGTAAAGAGACCACTTACAATCGTCATTTAACGAACGAAGAATTCGTGAAGAAGAATGAAGATATGTACCAGTATTCCGATGACCAAAGGCAATTCAAGGTTTCAGAAATGGAACAAGCTCAAGATGGTTTTGCAGAGGCAAGAAGAGAAAACCAAGTTGGCGGTGGGGATAAGAATTTCAATCAACAACAGGCATTTGATGATCAAACCACAGCAAACAGCAACATGCTTTCCGATTCGGATCTTCCAAGACAAAAAACAGTGAGTGACTTAACGAATTACCAGGATGAGATCTCCAATGAAAAAGCTGCCAAAATTCAGGATCTTGAAGAGTCTTACGACAATAGACGGCTAAAATATGAACAGAATTCTAATACAAAGGCAAATGAGGATCAGTTAAGTAACCAATTGGCGGAACAATATGATGAAGGAGTTACTGAAAAGGTGTTCCAACAAAAGGATGCACGGGGAAATGTGAAGGAGATAACAGTAGTTCGGGTCGTAGTGCTTGGAAATAAAGGGTATAAATATAAAATGATCAAATCAAGGTTTGCTGAGCGATATTTTAAAGATGGCGCTCCAATTTCTGAAACAACCTGGGATACGGAAACTACCGTTCCCTCTGAATAAATCACTAATCCAATGTCTAGATCAGCTGTCGAAGTGTCGGTAGTTATTCCTTGTTACAACGAAGGCGGTCTTCTGAATGAAAACTTCAAGAAGCTGTGTCTTGAGCTAAACTCATTGGATAGATCGTTCGAAGTTCTGTTTGTTGATGACAACAGTCAGGACAATACATGTGCGCTGATCAAACAAATTTGCAAGGCCCATCCGTTTTGCTTCGCGCTTTTTAATGAAGAGAATATCGGTCGAGGAGCGACCTTTATGAAAGGTGCAGACCACTCAAATGGCAATTATGTGGGGTTTCTTGATATTGACCTTGAAGTCTCTGCCTCTTTCTTACCGGACGTCATCCTGGCGCTAGATGAGGGCGCAGACATAGCTTCAGTATATCGGGAATACAAATTGCGATGGCAACCCATATTTTTACTTAGGGCAGTGCTGAGCTCAGCCTATAAAAAATTGGTCAGGTTGTATTTGAAGCTTCCTCTTAAAGACACTGAAACAGGATTCAAGTTCTTTCGCAGAAAAGCATATGCGGATGTAAGGAGATCTTGTAAGAGCAAGCATTGGTTCTGGGATACCGAGGTAATGGCTTTGGCCTATTGGTCCGGGTATGACATCCAAGAAGTCAAAGGAGAATTTATCAAGAATGTGGAAAAAAAATCTACCGTAAGGATCATCCCGGATACCCTGTCGTATATTAAGGAGCTAAAGCAGTTTAAAGGCAGAATGAAAAATAGATCTTGAAAAGTCCGATCTATCATAGCATAGAGACCTATCGGTTTACCATGAAGAAATTGTATGGAAAACAATTTGAAAACCGATACAGTAATTTGGCGGGGCACATCCCTGCCGGAAAATCAGTTACAGAGCTGTGCCCCGGAGATGGCTACCTGTTCGAGAAATACCTGAAAAACACCAACCCGGATTACAATGCTGTGGAATGGAATAGAAAGTTCTCCTTGTATCTGAGGGAAATGGGCGTTAAAGTAAATACGCAAGATCTTATGTCTGCCTCTATTCCGTCCGCACAGATTGTTCTGATGCAGGCAAGTCTTTACCAGTTCGAAGATCACGCTTCTATGGTGAAAAGAATATTTGAAGCGGCCCAAGAACTGGTGATTATTTCAGAACCGATTGATAATATAACAAGCAGTAAGAACAGGATCATCTCTGGTTTTGGAGCCCACCTCAGCAACCCCGGTGATGGC
>JAAZYJ010000305.1 GCA_014239715.1 Flavobacteriales bacterium | reverse complement strand
CTACAATAACCTTGGCGCAATGTACTTTTTGTATAAAGCAGACGTGGATTCGTCAAGAATGAATTTTGAAAAAGCGGTAGCACTTGAACCAACCTATGTAGAAGCTAATTTTAATCTTGGCAACACCTATATCGAGGAGTGTGATCGGCTGAGGTCATTTTACCGATTATTAAATCGGGTGGAGGACTCTATGAAATATTGTGCTACTGCACCCGGTGATTTTATTCAGAGGAACAGTGAGCTGATCAGTTCTTTCGCTCAATTTCAAAAGAACCTCAACAATACGTTGGTCGCCGCCGGAAAAAAATCGCCGGACGCGGAATCTTTTATTGCGAATTTGACGGTTGGAGTTGAACAGCTGGTGACAAAATCGAGTTTGAATGAGCTCTATAACGGCCCGGAATTTGAAAAATCGCTGCTACGGGAAATTGATAAGTTTGGTGACCTGGCTAAGGAGGGATTGCTAATGAATCTCTTAACTGAAAAGGTTTACAACAATATGAGTAAAATGCTCTTTGATGATCAGGTAAAAGGGAAATACAACAGAATACAACTTACTGCTCATCTACGGAGATCTGCGGATAGTTTGGAATTGGAGATCTTCGATCACACAAATAAAGCTATTGAATATGACTCCGCTTATTTCCCCGCATATTCAAAACTGTCACAATATTATATGGACAATGGGAATATTCGGGCATGTGTCGATTTAAATCAAAAAGCATTGCGGGTTAATGAATTTCAGGAGAAGTATCAATTTCATATCAACATAGGAAACGCATATCTTCGTTCCAATGAAATACAAAAGACAATTTCCAGCTTTGAATTGGCTGTAGGAGGTTTGCAAGACCACCTTAAAAAGGTGAGATCTGATGATCAGATCGATAGAAAGGTCAAGCGAATGCAGTCTGCACAATTAATAGGCCAGATCACGAAGATCTGCACTAGCTTGATCAATTTGAGTGAAGGTATGGGTGATCTAATAACAGCGGAAAAGTACAAGCAGCTAAAAAAATCTATTTGAAGAGATCATCAGAAATAAAGGCGATAAGCTATTATCTGCCGGACAAACGGCTTACAAATGAAGATCTGTACGAAGAACTTGGCACACTCCAACCCAATGAGATATATAAACGTGTTGGGGTAAGAGAACGCCGGATCAGAGGTAATGGTGAGATCGGTTCTGACCTGGCGTTCAAAAGTTCTCAGTTGCTGTTCGATGAGCATGGAATTGATAAAGAGGAAATAGACTTCTTATTGTTTTGTACAGAGGGCTTGGATTATAAAGGTCCTGCCACAGCATGTATTTTGCAAGATCGTTTTGGGTTGAGGAAATCTATTGGTGCTATGGATGTTCCAATGGGCTGTGCCGGATTTACAAATGGGCTAGTGGTGGCAAAGGCATTAATTGAATCCGGTCAGTTTAGCAATATCCTTCTGCAAACTGCGGATATTCCCTCTTCTGTAATTCACCCCAATGATTTGGATCTGAGAATGCTCTTTGGAGACGCCGGAGCTTCCACACTGATATCAGCTTCTGCTCATTCCGGAATTGGACATTTTGTAATGGGAACCGATGGCGGTGGAGCTGAGAAGCTGATAGTCAGAAAGAGCAATACCCGAACTCCGGTTGATACAGAATGGTTGAAGGAGCACGCGGAGGTAGGGGGGATGGTATTTGGACGAATGGAAATGGACGGCCTCGAAGTATTCTCGTTTTCAATGAGAGAGGTGCCGCCAATGGTAGAACAGGTTTTGGAAAAGAACGAAATGAATATAAATGACATTGATCTGTTCGTCTTTCACCAGGCAAATGCCTTTATACTAAAAATGCTTGCCAGAAAATTGAAAATAGACCCGGAAAAAGTTTACAATTGTATGGAGTATGTTGGCAATACCGTTTCGGCTTCAGTTCCTATCGCATTGGCTATGGCTGAAAAGAAAGGTAAGATCAAAAAAGGAGATAAGGTGCTGATTGCCGCTTTTGGTATAGGGTTTTCGTGGTCAGGTACTGTTTTAAGATATTGATATGGATATTGAGGAGTTTATAAAGAAATTAGAGGCTGAATTTGAAGATGTTCAACCAGGAGTGTTACATCCGAAAACAAATTTTAGAGAAATAGACGATTGGAGCTCGATGTACGCATTGATCATTATTGCTCTCATTGATCTGGAGTATGAAGTAACCGTAAAAGGCGAAGATCTAATGAAGATAGAAACCATACAGGAACTTTTTGATTTTGTAAAAGACAACAGCTGATAATGGCTCTATTTCCCATCAATAATGTGAAGATATGTGGTATTGCAGCGGCAGTTCCAAGGCAGAAGGTGTCAAATTGGGATTATGACGAATTGAGTTTGCCTGAAAAGAAGCTGCTGATCAAAACAACCGGAGTTGAGAATAAGAGAGTAGCTGAGAAAGGGTTGGCCACATCAGATCTGTGTTATCATTCTGCCGAGAAGCTAATTGAAGAACTAAATTGGGAAAAAGAAGACATTCAGGTCCTCATTTTTTTATCTCAATCAAGAGATTATTATTTGCCGGCAACGTCAATTATTCTGCAAGATCGTTTAGGGCTGCCGAAAGCGTGTTTGGCATTTGATATTGGTCTAGGTTGTTCCGGATTTGTCTATGGGATGTCCGTAATATCAAGCATTATGTCTGCCTCTGGGTTATCCAAAGGACTGTTATTGGTGGGAGATATATCTTCACTTACCTGCTCCAAGGAGGATAAAAGCACGTATCCGTTGTTCGGGGATGCCGGAACGGCTACTGCGGTTGAAAGAAGCGAAGGGGCATTAATGAATTTTAGTCTAAACAGTGATGGTGCAGGTCACCGGGCCATTATGATCCCTGCAGGTGGTGTGCGAAACGTTGTGAACCCGGGTTCTTTTGAACTGAAAGAAATAGAAAAAGGCATTAAACGATGTGACCTCAACCTGGCATTGGATGGGCTGGCAGTATTTAATTTTTCTGTCAGTGAGGTTCCTGTTGCTGTGTCTGATTTCATGGAGCATTTCAAGTATGATAAAGAAGGGTGTGATTATTTTTTAATGCATCAGGCGAACAAGCTGATGAATGAAACGATTCGAAAAAAATTAAAATTTGAGGTTGACAAAACACCATATTCATTATTGGATTATGGAAATACGAGCTCGGCATCCATCCCATTGACCATTGTGGACCAATTGAGACAAGAGGTTCGTTCAAGATCATTAAATTTGTTGTTGGTTGGATTTGGTGTTGGATTATCATTGGGTGTAGCATCCCTTAATACTGACCAAATTGTTTGTCCAGAAATGATTGAAGTATGAATCCTTTTAGCTTAAGTGGTAAAAATATTCTGATTACGGGAGCCTCATCAGGTATTGGTGCCCAAACGGCCATTTCCTGTTCAAATCAGGGAGCAACACTGATTCTTACGGCTAGAAATGAATCAAAATTAGAAAAGACCCTTAGCCAATTAACGGGCGACAATCATAAAATAGTAGTAGCTGACTTAACTGTTAAAGAGGACGTGGTTACATTGACAGAACAGGTTGGAGAACTTGACGGGGTAGTGCATAGTTCCGGAATTGTTCGGCCTTTTCCGGTTAAATTCATAGAAGAACAGCACATTCAAGAAATGTTCAGCATTAATTATAACGCGCCTGTACAGCTGATGACGAAATTGTTCAGGACAAAAAAGATCAATAAAGAGGCATCCATCGTTTTTATGTCATCGATCTCCAGCAATTTTTCACATAAAGGAGGAGCATTGTATTCGGGCAGCAAAGCTGCCATAAATTCCTATAGTAAAACAATAGCCCTGGAGTTTGCTCAACAAAGGATCAGGTCCAATGTGATCAGTGCTGCTATGGTAAAAACAGCTATTTTTGATGAAGCTGAAGGAGTTATCTATAAAGAGATGATGGATGAACACGGCAAAGACTATCCATTAGGATTTGGAGAGCCGGAAGATGTTGCCAATGCAATAGTTTTTTTATTATCAGATGCCTCCAAGTGGATAACAGGTACCGAAATTATTATGGACGGGGGTTTAACAGCAGGAGCGTAATCGACTACACAGTAATCATACCGGTATATAATGGGGCCAATTCCTTGAAAGAATTGCACAGTCGAATTTCACAAACTCTTGGAAAAGAAACCAATACGTACGAGATTATTTATGTTGATGATTTCTCTTCTGATGAAAGCTGGGCCACATTAGCGGGTATAAAAGATGAAGATCAGGGGCATGTAAAGGCCATTAGACTTGCCAAAAATTATGGCCAGCACAATGCAACAATGTGTGGGTTTAGACATTCTTCTGGAGATATTGTTCTTACCATGGATGATGATTTGCAGCACAGCCCTGAAGATATCCCCGCACTTGTTAAAGAACTAAAGGAT
>JAAZYJ010000280.1 GCA_014239715.1 Flavobacteriales bacterium | reverse complement strand
TCAGTCAGGTTCTTTTTATCATCATTCTGGCAATGCGCGATAAGCTTCTTGTCTGACTCATCACTTTTAATGAATTCGGCGTAAGAAGTTGCAGGTTGAATGGACGGAAGATGGAACCTGTTAGCTTGCTTCATTGCCGCAATGCATACTCTTTGCAATCGGTTTTCATTCAGCTTAGCTCTTTCTGAATGTTCGCAAATAATTGGAGTGATGGAAGAAACACCTATTTCTGTGGCTTTCTCAACAAACCACTCCAACCTGTCGTTGCTCTTGGTTGGTGCAATGGCTATGTGAATCTCTCTTTTAAGTAATTTCTCCTTAAACTCTTTGGATGTGATTTCCAATACGCACTTTTTTGGGTTCGCATTTTGTATGAACGAGCTGTACAAATTTCCCTTTCCGTCAGTCAACTGAATGCCCTCTCCGACTTTTTTCCGCATGACACGGATCAAGTGCTTTGATTCACTTTCCGTAAGCGTATGAAGTTGGCCGGATATATCTTCGGCAAAGAACAATTGCATGCTGCAAGATAGCTAAATCACCTGAAGCGAGGGTTGACCACACTATTGAAGATCGAGCCAAAAGTATAGCTGAGACCGATACTACTATGAAACGTATAACTTGTAGCTCTTTGACCCTGCCCGGTAAGAATTTGCTCATCGCTTAATCCTGTTTTTGACAACGATATTTGATCTTGCGTAATTCCGAAACTACCCGAAACGTTGAAATTGAGCCCTTTTGCAATACGCAGGTTTAATCTTCCGAAGGCCCTAACGCTATAGAGTCTGGTGTTATGTAGGTACTGACTTCCATTTAGTCCAATGTTAATGTTTCCCCATTTTTCTCTTATCCTGTAAGCAATGTGCATCCTGTGGTGTGGAACAAACTCTTGGTCCTTATCAAAAATGGTAGTTTCGTTGTAATAATTTTGTCCGGCCCCGATTCGGTAAGAGACTCTTAGCTGGCGTTTTGCTGATATTGAGTACGGAAACACGTTGTATTCAATGCCCGGTATCAAATGGTAGGTCAATGCATAATTGTTATAAATCGAGGTTCTTGCGTGCCCGAACACTCCCCAGGAAACATGTTTTGAAATGCTCCAGACACTTTCAGTATTTAGATCCTGCCCTCTTAAAATTGAAGAAAAAGTCTGATCACTGAGCTGTTGCTTCGATTCCATGTAATCTCCTGACAAGTTGAATTCAAACCTGAATTCCGGACTTACCTTCTCTACATTGATGTCAGCCCAAAGAGATGTGTTAGTCGATACATCACTGCCTGCCAACCAACCATTGCCACCTATTTCAAAGACCCAGTTCTTCCATATGTCGGTTATGTTCTTTTGTTCAATTGGTTTGTCAAAATCTACTGTAAAATATTTTGATAGAGGTGTTTTTGCAGCATACCGCATCATTCCAATCATAAATAACTTCATTTCTGCTTCTCGTTTTTCATCCGGGGTGTCATTGGGTCCGATGACGGTTGATAATGTATCGGTCATCTCTGCAAATCTCTTTTGTCCGATGAACTCAAAAGACTCTTCCCATCCACCAGACCCGGTCTTTTGTCGTAAGCCAATAACATGCAAGTCGGCGAACTTTCGGTCACGTACATAATTGAAAAAAGGCATGTTTTGTTTCATGTATTCGACATCACAGAAAAAACAATCAACAAATATTTTTGGAGCACCGTTCAGTATTGAATCTGATTGGGTTTCTTCAGTTGTGACAGGTTGTTCATTTTGAGCGTTAGAGAATATAGGCAATAGCAATAGCAGTAAAGCTGGAATTTTCGGCATGGTTTTCAAAGGTTGTTTAAATGATATAACACTCATGGATAAATAAGGAACAAATAATTGCTCTAAAAATAAAAAACCCGAATCAAACTTGTCAATTCGGGCCTGTTACTTTTTGTTAAATTACAATCATGCTGTTGCCGATACTTTAGGAGCAGCACCAAGTATTTCATCATTTGAATGTGACCTGAATTGCTCGAAATTGTTGATGAACTCTTCAGCCAGCTGGTTTGCTTTGACATCGTATGCAGCTTTATCTGACCAAGTATTTTTTGGGCTCAATACTTCAGCCGGAACTTCCGGACATTCAGTCGGCATTGCTAATCCGAATACTTCATGTGTACTAAAATTCACCTCGTCCAATTGACCGGTAAGAGCAGCTGTGATCATAGCTCTTGTGTATTTCAGTTTCATCCTGCTACCAACGCCATATGGACCCCCGGTCCACCCAGTGTTGATCAGCCAAACATTGACATTATTCTCAACGATCTTCTTACCTAACATTTCTGCATACTTTGTTGGGTGAAGTGGTAAAAAAGGTGCGCCAAAACAAGCAGAGAAAGCCGTTACCGGCTCATTGATCCCCTCTTCAGTACCTGCTACTTTAGCGGTATAACCTGATATGAAGTGATACATCGCCTGACCTTTATCCAATTTTGAAATCGGAGGCAATACTCCAAACGCGTCGGCGGTCAAAAAGAAAATGTTTTTTGGAGTTGTTCCTTTGCTGCCTTCAGCAATATTATCAATATGGTGAATAGGATAGCTTACCCTGGTATTCTGTGTTTTCGAGCAGTCTTCAAAATCAACATCTGAAGTGCCTGAAATAAAGTTGGTGTTCTCCAGTATGGCGCCAAATTTAATTGCATCCCAGATCTGGGGTTCTTTTTCTTGACTTAAATCGATGCATTTTGCGTAACATCCACCTTCAAAGTTGAAAACAGAATTGCCTGCCCATCCGTGTTCATCATCTCCGATCAACTTCCTGTTTGGGTCTGCCGACAATGTGGTTTTTCCTGTTCCTGACAATCCGAAAAATACTGCTGTGTCTCCATCCTCACCGATGTTGGCTGAACAGTGCATCGAGAGCACATCTTTGTCTTGAGGAAGTAAGTAATTCAATACTGAGAATATACCTTTTTTGATCTCTCCGGTATATCCGGTTCCTCCAATAATGATCTTCTTTTGAGTAAAGTTGATGATCGCAAAATTATGTTGTCTTGTGCCGTCTACCTCAGGAACAGCATGAAAACCAGGAGCACATATGATATTCCACTCAGGGTTAAAGGTTTCAATTTCTTCGGGAGAAGGCCGCATAAACATGTTCGATGCGAACTGATTGGACCATGGATATTCTGTAACAACTCTAAGATTCAATCTATAGTTTTCATCGGCACAGGCATAAGCGTCTCTCACATATACGTCTCGATTTGACAGGTAAGCACAAATTTTTCCGTATAGTAGATCGAACTTTTGACTATCAAACTTAATATTAATGTTCCCCCACCAAACAGTGTCTTTGGTTATTTCGTCTTCCACAATAAAGCGATCCTTCGGTGATCTACCTGTAAACTCCCCCGTGTAAATTGCCAGTGCACCCGAAGAAGCCAGTTCTCCCATTCCTAGTATTAACGATTCTTCAACAAGTTGTGCGGGAGGTAAATTCCAGAAAGCATTTGCTACATTGCCCAGTCCAAGAGCTTTTAGGTCTGCATCTTTGGACTTTAATCCAAATTCATTCATCAAGATTTTTTTACATGTTAATCTGATAACAAACTTACAACAATCTTATTGTACACAAAAGATGATTTGATGGAATTATCCACACTTTATGTAAGATGTTGAAAAATGTAAACAAGTCTATTTCCCCAGTTTGAAGGAGATCACCAATACGGATATCCAGGAGGAGATTAAAATCATACCACCAACAGGGGTGACCGGACCTAATGCAGGCACCCACGATTCAATACCGAGAATTGTTTTCAAAGACAATAAGTATATTGAACCAGAGAATAAGATAACTCCGATGAACATCAATCTGATAGACCAGAGAAATTTAATGTTAAACCGATCAGAGAGTAGTACAAGTACCAAAATACTAAGGCCATGGTAAAGTTGGTAATCTACACCTGTTCGGAAGCTATCAAGCTCGCTTGAACTAATCAAGGGTTGGATACTGTGTGCTCCCAGGGCACCAAGGCAGATTCCAATTATTATAAACAATGAAGCCCCTATTAAAATCGTCTTAATATTCATCGTAACTCGAAAAGTGAATGGAATTTTTCTTTTTGACGGCTCAGTTGAAATTGAGATTCTAGAGTAATGACGTTGTCTATATCATAAATGCTATGGTACAAAGTCTGGATAATTTCCAGCTTGTGATCTTCAAATTCGAACAACGATAGAATTTCCTCTAACTCTTTAACCCTTAAGCAAGTGCCGGTAAATTCTGAACGTACCCTTTCCATTCTTTTACTGTTAAATTCTTCCTGACTCAAAAAGTCATATTTAGTAGCAAAACCCGGGGTGGGATTGTCACAACCCTTCTTTCCGCGATATATGTTCTCAGCCTGTAATTTTGAGATGCTGTCCATAGTTACGGAGTCTGTCTCGAGCCAGGATGAATCTTCTCTTTTAGTTGCCTGAGAGCTGTCTGGTTGAGCAGTTCTTGTGAGTGAGTCATTCAATAATTGAGAATGATTGTTCCAATAGATAATTGTCCTGTTACTTTTGACCGTGTCAGTTTGTTCAACCGGAAATGTATTGTAAAATGCAATCTTTGTCCTGCTCGAATCCACTTTAAGCTCAAACCAATGCTCGACATCTTTTTTAAGGTAAATGGCTTTTTTTAATGATTGACCATTGGTCATTTGAGTCTCAAGCGTATGAGGACCATTGCTTATCTTGAATATTTTGAACTCATCGTCAAAGTTTGTTGAGACCAATTGGCTGTCGATAACTACTCGAAACGTATCACCGGTAAAGTTCTTTATGCCAAGATTGGATTGGGCAGATAATCCGATTGAATAGAACAAAATCAAGTATGTGATCGTGCGTTTCAAAGTAATAGAGCAAAGTTAATGTACAGGAATTAAAGCAAAGAGTATTCCAAAGAAAATATCGCGCCTAAGTTCAAATTGTTGCCGCTTTAGGATAGCTAAATTTGTTGATAAATGTATTTTTTTGAAGAAAGAAAGTATATTCGTTTCCGCCTTGTATGGAATTGTTGATTGTACATTTACAAAGTCGAGGTGAGGAAGAAATTTAATTGGGTACTATGTCAGATGATAAGAAAATAATCTTCTCAATGGTGGGTGTAAGTAAGAACACGCCTCAAGGGAAACAAATTATTAAGAACATCCATTTGTCTTTTTTTTATGGGGCAAAAATTGGGATTCTGGGTTTAAATGGAGCCGGGAAATCGACCGTGATGAGAATTATTGCCGGGGAGGACAAGAACTTTCAGGGTGATGTGGTTTTTTCTGAAGGCTATACGGTTGGATACCTGCCACAAGAGCCGAAACTTGATGATTCCAAAACGGTTAAAGAAATTGTTCAGGAAGGAGTTCAGCAAACTGTTGACGTATTGGCCGAATACGAAGAGATCAATCAGCAGTTCATGGACGAAGAGATCATGAACGATCCTGATAAAATGAACGACCTTATTGAAAGGCAAGGGAAAGTTCAGGAAAGGATCGATCAACTCGATGCCTGGGATCTGGATTCTAAACTGGAACTGGCCATGGATGCTTTGCGGACGCCTGAGGGAGATACGTCGATCAAGAATTTATCCGGTGGAGAAAGAAGACGTGTCGCTTTGTGTAGATTGCTTTTGAAACAACCTGATGTTCTTCTGTTAGATGAACCGACAAACCACCTTGACGCTGAATCCGTACATTGGTTGGAGCAGCATCTTCAGCAATATTCGGGAACTGTAATTGCCGTGACCCACGATCGATATTTCCTTGATAATGTAGCTGGGTGGATCCTTGAATTGGACAGAGGTCAGGGTATACCATGGAAAGGGAATTATTCATCATGGCTGGAACAGAAGGCAAAAAGACTGGCGCAGGAAGAGAAACAAGAGAGCAAAAGAAAAAAAGCCCTTGAAAGGGAGCTGGATTGGGTCAGGCAAGGGGCAAAAGGGAGGCAGGCAAAAGGAAAGGCCAGACTCAAAAATTACGAACAGCTTGCTAGTCAGAATGCGCAGGAAAAAGAAGCGAAGCTCGAGATCCCGATTCCCAATGGACCTAGGTTGGGGAACAAGGTAATTGAGGCAGTAGGTCTGAATAAATCATTTGGAGACAGGGTTTTAATTGATAGCTTGAATTTTAGTTTGCCACCTGCCGGTATAGTAGGAATAATTGGTCCCAACGGCGCGGGGAAAACCACCTTGTTCAGGATGATAATGGGAGAGGAAACGCCTAGCGAAGGTCAAATCAATATTGGCGATACGGTTATGATCGGATATGTCGATCAAACCCATAAAGACATTGATCCGGATAAATCGATCTACGAAGTGATTTCAGGAGGGCATGAAGCCATAGAAATTGGAGGCAAGTCAATTAATTCAAGAGCTTATGTGTCTCGTTTCAACTTTTCAGGAAGTGATCAGCAGAAAAAGGTCGGTGTTCTTTCTGGTGGAGAGAGAAATAGATTACATCTGGCGATGACGCTCAAAACAGAAGCAAATGTGCTTCTTCTTGATGAGCCAACAAATGATATTGACGTAAATACATTACGGGCACTTGAGGAAGGTGTAGAAAATTTTGCCGGCTGTGCCGTGGTCATTTCGCACGACAGGTGGTTCTTGGATAGGATCTGTACCCATATTTTAGCGTTTGAGGGTGATTCGGAGGTTTATTTTTTCGAAGGCTCATACTCCGATTACGAGGAGAACCGAAAGAAGAGGTTAGGAGCTGATCTCATCCCACAACGAAAAAAAAAAAAAAAACTAACCC
>JAAZYJ010000156.1 GCA_014239715.1 Flavobacteriales bacterium | reverse complement strand
CCGGTAGACACAACTATCTGGTCGGTGGAGTAGACCAGGTTATTATCTCTTGAAAACTTATGGCAAATGGCTTCTCTCAGATCTTCATACCCGTTAACGGCCATGTATTTTGTGTAATTATCATCAATGGCCCGCTTTGCCGATTCCTTAATGAAATCAGGCGTATTGAAATCGGGCTCTCCAAGACTCAGGCTTATGATGTCTATACCTTTTGCAACGAGTTCACGACTTTTTCTTGCCATTGCAATGGTTGCAGATTCTTCCAGTCGATTGATCCGATCTGCGATCTTAATGCGAGTTGCTAATTCTGTCATGGCCCAAAATTACATTTTCTGAAAACAGTAATTGTAACTGAATGTAACTATTTTACAATAGAAAAGTTTACAACAGATGAACAACCGTTTTGATGCTGTACCAGAAACGTCATTTCGGGTTATATGGTTGGATTCAAAATTAATTGCATTTTTAAAGTCAAAATTGAAGAAGTATGGTGATCATGGAACACATCTTAGATATATTGAAATTCACAATCCCGGGATTGATCGTATTCTTGACAACGTACTATTTGGTGAAACGGTATTTTGAAAGCCAGGAGAAGCAAAGCTTTGTGGAGGGTAAATTCAATGCAGCAGAGAAGATCTGGCCGAACAGGATACAGTCCTACGAGCGGCTGGTTCTCTACCTGGAGCGTATCAATCCAAATAACTTAATTATGCGAGTGCACCGAGCAGGTATGACTGCAAACACTTTACATGCTGAGTTGCTGAAAGCGATCCGGGATGAATACGATCACAATATGTCTCAACAGATCTATGTGAGCACTGAGTCCTGGAAATTGTGCAAGATTGCCAAGGATGAAACAATACAGCTCATTAATTTTTCAATGGAGAAGCTCACCAAGCCCAAGGCCTCGGGGTCGGATCTGAGTCGGGTTATTTTCGAGATCTATAGTCATATGGATGCCGAGCCAACGATGGTTGCTGCCGAGTATTTGAAAAAGGAGGTTCGTAAACTGTTTTAGCGCTTGGGTATCTTTCGATTTCAGCCATTACTGATCTCCGTTAGATTCGAATCAGAATACAGTGAATCTGTGTTTGAGTTAAAAAAGTGGTAGTCAATAATTTCCTGTTGAATCTCTTCGTCAAAACCATCGATTAATTGCTCTTTATTTAAAAGACCGTTGTTATATTTTTCGTCTTCGGGAGGGTCGCAACACAAAAACAACGAGCAAAGTAGAATTGAAATATTTATGTCAATGATTCTAAGTCTGGTCACGGGTCACCTCCATTTTACACGAAAGTAATGTTCATTTTTCATAAAAGAACTCGGAATTACATTCAGTATCTGATCTCTTAAGATCTCGATCAGCTTTTCTTTGGCAAATCCGTTGTGAACGACCAGACTGACCTCTCTTGCGGGAGTCGGATCAGCTATATCGATTACATTCTTCTCATTCGGGGCTGCAGCCAGGCCGGGTATTAATGTGAATCCACCGCCGTGTAGTATTAGATTTTTGATCGTTTCGATCGATCCGCTTTCGAAATGCAATGAGCGCTTATTTGGTTGCTTACATAGATTAAGAACCTGATCTCTAACGCAGTGTCCTTGCTGCAGCAGCCAAAGACCTTCGGCATTCAC
Source organism: Flavobacteriales bacterium (assembly GCA_014239715.1). The sequence continues at coordinate 1,099 of JAAZYJ010000156.1, read as the reverse complement.
CAGGTCTTTTGCCGTTATCTGTTTTTTTTCTGCAAAAAAATGGTCTGGAGAGGTGAAGACTTTAAATGGCTCGCTGTACAGGACAACCTCTCGGAGATGAGGTTCATTAAGCGGAGTTGTCAAGATCCCCATGTCCAATTTGTCTTGATTCAAGGATCCAATGATTTGTTCGGATCGTAGCTCCTCAATGATCAATTTCGTTTTAGGATATTCTCTGGCAAATTTAGTTGCAAACAGCGGGATCAGATAGGGGGATATCGTAGGAATGACTCCTATTCTGAACTCTCCGTCGATCTGGCTTTTTTCATCATTTACCAATGCCTTAAGCTGTTGCACTTCTCTTAGGACGGATCTCGCTTTTAAGATTATTGATTCGCATATTACAGTCGGCTCTATAGGAGATTTCTTGCGGTCGAAAATGGAAATTCCGATCGACTCTTCCAGTTTTTTTACCTGCATGGTAAGCGTTGGCTGGGTTACGTAACATTTCTCCGCTGCCGTTACAAAATGACGGTAGGTGTCCAAGGCCACTATATATTCCAATTGCTGTATAGTCATAGATAAAATCTATATAAAGATAGAAAATATCTATTTGATTGATATGATGTTTCGATATAAGTTTGTCTTGCTAATCAATAAAAACAGTAATTATGAAAACAAAAGTATACATGGAGCACGCCAATATAACTGTGCAAAACATAGACGAGTCAGTCAAGTTCTTCAAGACTGCATTTCCCGAATTCAAAGTTAGAGGGGGAGGAGATGGCTGGTTGCATTTAGGTGATAATGAAACTTATTTGGCACTGACTCTTGGTGAACAGGGTAGCCGTAAGCATCCGGATTACCATGAATTCGGCATCAATCATATTGGTTTCGTTGTTGATGATGTAGTTTCGGTGGCTGCTCGATTAGAAAACGAAGGGTACGTCCGAAGTTATCCGAAGCAGGTACAGCAATATCGGATCCGCGATTATTTCAATGATTCGGATAACAATCAATACGAGTTCGTTCAATACCTGAGTGACAATTTTGAGCAGAGAAATACGTATTCAGATCAGTAGGTCTTTCCGTAGCATTTAAGTGATACTTGCAAAGGGGG
>JAAZYJ010000136.1 GCA_014239715.1 Flavobacteriales bacterium | reverse complement strand
GGATATAGCTGCGATCGAACATTTGCAATATTTGATCAGCTTGAAGACGGACCAGATTTTGAGGTTAAATTCACGTCAAATGCATTGTCATCGATCGGGTCTGAATTAATATCTGTAGCTGTCATTTTAAGTCTTAATCCGTATTGTCTGACCTCGTACTCAAGCATGACAGCTTCAAGTTCTTTGAATTGATTGCACCAATTTGGACTTTTAATTCCAATATCTGACGTGAATTTAACCTCAAAATCTGGTCCGTCTTCAAGCTGATCAAATATTGCAAATGTTCGATCGCAGCTATATCCTGCAACTTCCTCCATCCCCCGCACATTAACGAGCTCAGGGATATCAAATTGGGCATGCAATAGTGAATCTGCTACCGATTCAGGTATGATCGAATATATTTTTTCAGGTCCAAAATTAAATGTAAACGTGACCGTTTTATTCTCACAATTGGTAATTAGCTTTGACTCAAACATGCCGGCAGCGGCAATCGTGTTCACATACCTGGATTCCTGAAACTCCATTTTCATTACCCGAGGCAAAACACCATCCAAAAGCCCTCCTTCAGGTCGTCCGGGATAGCTTATCTCATAATTGATAGTACCCTCACTGATCTTTACATTGCCTCCGTTATTTGAGCCGCAACCACAAAGTGTAAATGTCAGCGCCAATAGCACAGACACTAAAAAACTACAATTGAACAGGTGACTTTTGTTCAGTAAGTTGTTCATTTGGTTAGGTGTGAGTATCGAAATTATTATGGTTGACAAAGATATAATTTTTTATTCCTACGCCTTTCTGTTTTTTTTGATCTAAAAACCGCATTAATTTTTACTTTTGTAATCCTTTGGAAATTGCTCAATACCCTATGAACTCTAAGAAAATCATCATTTTAGAAAATAATTCTGAATTAGGCGCCGGCACTAGAGGTGCTAGTTTAGGAATAGCTGCTCTCAAAGTTGCGGCCTTCAACCTGAAGAAGAAGTATTTCAAAAAATATAAAACTGAAGTAATTGAGGGTAACAATGACTTATTGTACCAAGCTGAAGACAATGAGCTTGCGTTGAACTCCAAAGGGGTATTGGAAGTTTTACAAAAGGTCCACGACCAGGTCAAGTCAATTATGGATCGTAATAAATTTCCTTTGGTATTAGCTGGTGATCATTCAAGTGCTGCCGGGACAATGGCGGGCATTTGCAGTGCAAACCCTGGGCAAAGGATAGGGGTCATATGGATCGATGCTCATGCAGATTTACACTCTCCGTATACCACACCTTCAGGCAATCTGCATGGGATGCCACTGGCAATAACGCTTGGTATTGATAATGTTGAACATCGAAAAAATGCAGTTGATCACGAAACGGCAGGGATTTGGGCAGAGATGAAGGCTGTAGGTGGAAAAGAAGAGAAAATAAATGCAGATGATATTGTTTTCATCTCTTTAAGAGATACGGAAGATGCCGAAGATTACTTTATTGCAGAAAACAATATCAAGCAGTATGATGTGCAAGATGTACGCAGAAGAGGGGTAAAGGATGTCTCAGATGACGCATTGAATTACCTAAAGGATTGTGATCTTATTTATTTGTCGTTCGATGTGGACTGTATGGACTGTGACCTGATTTCTTATGGCACGGGAACACCGGTTCCCAATGGTTTGACCGAGAATGAAGCTGCCGGGCTAGTGAATCATTTTCTGATCGACAAGAGAGTTTGTTGCTTTGAGATGGTTGAGATCAACCCTTGTCTTGATAATAAACAAAATGCCATGGCAGAATCAGCAATGCGAATCCTTGAAAACGCTACAAATATCATAGAAAAAAGAGGCTAATGATTAATGATCTGTTAGCAGAAGGGGTAATCGCCGGAATAGCTAAGCTATATGGTGAGTCAGTTTCACTTTCAGCGATTCAAATTCAAGATACCAAGAAGGAGTTCGAAGGAGACCTGACTGTGGTTGTATTTCAGTTGCTAAAGGTGTCGAAAAAGAGCCCTGCTGATACTGCTGAGGAATTAGGTCAGCATCTTCTGGATAACTGTGATCCCGTAGAGTCATTCAATGTTGTTAAAGGGTTCCTGAACCTTGTCATTACGAATACATTTTGGTTAGAGGCAATGGCAGCTTATATCGAGGATATTGACTTTGGTATTCATACAACTCGAACCGGAAAAAAGTACATGGTGGAATATGCCTCGCCAAACACGAATAAACCGCTTCATCTGGGTCATCTCCGTAATATATTTTTAGGAGATGCCGTTGCAAATATTTTGGCTGCCAACGGCCATACTGTTCTGAGGACTCAAATCATCAATGACAGGGGCATACACATATGTAAAAGTATGCTTGCCTGGTTGCGGTATGGCGAAGGAGAAACGCCATCATCTTCCGGAATGAAGGGAGATAAGCTGGTTGGGAAATATTATGTGGAATTCGATAAAGTCTATAAGCAAGAAATTGCTAGTCTGATCGAGGGCGGAACGGATGAAAATGAAGCTAAGAAACGTGCACCTATTCTATTGGAAGCACAGGAAATGCTTAAGAAATGGGAAGCCAAGGACCCTGAAACATACGGCCTTTGGGAAAAGATGAATGGTTGGGTGTACGATGGTTTTAGTAGGTCGTACGATACAATGGGTGTTAGTTTTGATAAACTTTATTACGAGTCTGACACGTATGTGCTTGGGAAAAATGTTGTGGAAAATGGCCTCGAAAAAGGCGATTACTATCAAAAAGAAGATCGATCTGTTTGGGTCGACCTGTAAGATCGGAAACTGGATGACAAACTACTCCTTCGTGCAGACGGAACATCCGTTTATATGACGCAGGACATTGGCACTGCCATTCAGCGTCATAATGATTATGCAGGTCTTTCCGGTTTGATCTATACGGTTGGTAACGAGCAAGAGCATCATTTCAAAGTTCTGTTCGCTATTTTGGAAAAACTGGGTTATGATTGGGCGCAGGAATGTTCACACCTATCTTATGGGATGGTTGACTTGCCTACGGGTAAAATGAAGTCTCGTGAGGGAACAGTAGTAGATGCTGATGATCTGATGTATTCAGTAACCGAAGATGCACGGGAGATGACACAGGAGAGAGGGCATTTGGATCAGCTCTCGGAAGAAGAAAAAGAACAACTGTATCATATAATTGGTCTGGGTGGATTGAAATATTACCTTTTACGTGTTGATCCGAAAAAAGGAATGATGTTTGACCCCAAGGAGTCGATCGATCTAAATGGAAATACCGGACCTTTTGTTCAATATGCTTTTGCTCGAATTCAGTCTTTGCTGAATAAGGCAGGGGCTCTTACACCGATTGCCAGCACTTCAAGCATCGCGCGTTCTGAAAAGAAGCTGATCATAGAGTTGCTTAAGTTTCCTGAAGTGGTCAATGAAGCGGGAAGGCAGCTCAACCCCTCAATCCTCGTGAACTTTACTTATGATCTCGTAAAACAGTTCAACTCATTCTATCAGACTGTGAATATTCTCAAAGAACAGGATCAGGAGCTTAAAAATGTCAGATTGCAATTGAGCACATTTACGGCGATAGTAATTAAAAACTCAATGAAACTTCTCGGTATTCAAGTCCCTGACCAGATGTAACTTAAATCGCTGTAAAGTGCTTTAAATCGATGTTATTGACTGAATAGGTGCTTTTAAATATTAAATTTGCAGCCTGTAATCTCTTTATTCCATGTTTGAAAATTTATCAGAAAAATTTGACAGGGCCTTTAAAGTACTAAAAGGACAAGGCCAGATCTCGGAAATCAATGTTGCCGAAACACTCAAAGAGGTAAGGCGTGCACTTTTGGATGCAGACGTTAATTTCAAAACGGCAAAGGACTTCACTAATAATATCAAAACTAAGGCGTTAGGACAGGGCGTCCTTAATTCCATTTCGCCCGGACAGCTTCTTGTTAAAATAACACAGGAAGAGCTAACTGAGCTGATGGGTGGACAAAAAGAAGGAATTGATGTTAACGGAAATCCCGGAATCATTCTGATGTCAGGTTTGCAAGGGTCGGGTAAAACAACCTTCTCCGGAAAACTGGCTAACATGCTGAAAAACAAGCAGAGTAAAAAGGTGCTGCTCGTAGCTTGTGATGTCTATAGACCGGCGGCAATAGATCAATTGCATGTGGTAGGGGAGCAGATAGGTGTTGAGGTCTATTCAGATCGTGAAAACAAAAAACCTGTAGATATTGCCCAAAGTGCAGTCACTTATGCACGTAGTAATGGATTCAATGTGGTGATTATTGATACTGCGGGTAGACTTGCAGTCGATGATATGATGATGGATGAGATCGAACGGGTGAAGAATGCCATTCGCCCTACCGAGACACTCTTTGTCGTTGATTCAATGACAGGGCAGGATGCGGTGAATACGGCAAAAGCATTCAATGATCGGATCAATTTTAATGGAGGAGTGCTTACCAAACT
>JAAZYJ010000374.1 GCA_014239715.1 Flavobacteriales bacterium | reverse complement strand
TTCATAAGGCCATTCACCGTGCCAAACCATAAGTTTCCTTTGTCATCTGTACAGGATGCATTTCGATTGGTTTCTACCCCTTTGAACCCTTTTTCTTTCCCGAAATGCTTGATTTCTTTTACTGCATCAGCTTCGCCAAACTGTATTCTGTCAACCCCTTTTCCACAACCGATCCATGCGCTGCCATTCTTGTCGAATTCGATCAGATAGGTGTTGTCACTTGTTAGACCATCCTCGGTATTGATCTTTTCGAAACTGATCATGCCTTCATGTGCGCTGGCAATTACAACACCTTTGCCTTCCGTTCCGATCCACAGATCCCCGGCCGGACTCACTTTTAAACTCTTTACCTGAACATTTGACAGTCCCTTCTGATCGTTGTAATTCGTTACTTTTTCATCCAAAAAATAACCAATGCCACTTTTTCTTGAACTGAACCAAACTCTTCCGAGCTGATCTTCTGCAAGGTCTGTAACGGAGGCTTTATTTCCTATGTTCAGCTCCTTCTTCCATGTCGTAGATTCATATATGAAATTATGAGGTTCAATGGGTTTTAGCTTGGCAATACCGTCCGAAGTGCTGATCCAAATGTTAAGTAATCGATCCTGTATAATAGCTGTGATCCAATAATTAGGTATTCCTGCTGCTCTGGTGAATTTGTGAAAAAGGGTCCCGTCATAACAAAACACGCCGTTTCCGTCCGTTCCGATCCATATATTTCCTAAATGATCCTCCGTTATTACTCTTGCTTTTCCTCCTGAAAAACCATTTGTCGCGTCAAAGTGAATTACGGTGTCCTCGTTCTTCATAGTTAATCCTGAACTATAGCTTGACCATATGCTTCCTTCCGAAGATACATGCACATCATAAACATAGTTGTCTTTTAACCAGTCTTCGCGTGTTATGTGTTCAAATTCTTGCCCAAAATATTTGTTAACACCGCCACCTGAAGTAGCAAACCAGAAATTCCCCCAGCTGTCTTTTAGAATTGATCGCGTATGATTGTTACTCAACCCTTCTTCTTTTGTAATTGCCCGGGTCTGCTTTGTTTCCAGATCAATACTAACAATGCCATTTTCAAGAGAAGACAACCAAATTGTACCATTGTCCAGATACATGTCATGAATAGAGGATACCCCGTCTTCAATTACTGAAAATCCGTTCTCATCATATTTGTTAAGACCTCCACCGAAAGTTGAAATATAAACGCCTGTTTTGTCACCCACTATATGACGGGTCGATAAATGCGAAAGGCCGTCAGACCTGCCGTACGTTATCGCAGTGTCATTATGGATCTTAAGTAAACCTCTTTCGCTACAGGCCCATATACTTCCATCAATGTGTTCATAAAGGTCAAAAATATGCCTGTTAAAAAGATCGGCTTCCCGCGACCAGCTGTGGAATGATCCATCTCTGTATTGATAGATCCCACGGGATGTTCCGATCCAAAAATTCCCCGCTTTATCTTCGAGGAAACAGCTTACCATTATTTCTGTATCATCTTCTATTCTGAAATTCTTGAAAGAAATACCATTATAGATACTGATACCATCATTTGTGCCGATCCACAAATTGCCGGCTTTGGTTTCATGAATGGCCAATATGTAATTGTTTATCAGGCTGTCCTTGGTTGAGAAAGTCGTAAAGTTCTTTCCGTCAAACCTGCTGATTCCCCCACCTCTGGTACCCATCCATATGTAGCCTCTTGAGTCTTCAAGCATGGCATAAACCTGCGACTGGGCTAACCCATCTCCTACGGAATAAGATTTAATGTAAAATTGAGCCGACACGAAGAAGGGCCCTAGAAACATTGTGAATAGAAATAACCGAAGCATGCGAGTCAAATATAAGAACGTGGCCGCACTTAATCAGAATTTAATAACGGTTAATAATGAGGTATTAGTATTGCTACTTATGTTTATACCTTTAATTTGTTGACTAGTAAAATGCGGAATAGAATTAAAAAACTGAGAAAATGGAGCTGGCGGAAGAAGTATTTCTTCCTGTCACTGATCGTTCTGAACTTTTTTGTGTGGATGTTCTGTTTGCCGGATCAGCTTTTTAACGAATCCACCTGCACCGTGCTAAAAGACAACTCCGGCTCTATTCTGGGAGCAAGAATTGCAGACGACGGGCAATGGCGTTTCCCCCCTTCGGACTCTGTTCCTGCAAAGTTTAAAAAAGCCATCATTGAATTTGAAGATCGTCATTTCAGCAGTCATTGGGGAATTAGCTTCAGAGCGTTTGGTCGTGCGATCAAGCAAAACCTTTCTGAAGGTAAGGTGGTTAGTGGAGGTAGCACCATTACCATGCAAACAATAAGGCTTTCAAGAAAAGGCAAATCCAGGTCCTATTGGGAAAAGGTCATTGAAGTATATATGGCTACAAGGCTTGAGTGGCGATGCAACAAGGAGGAAATCCTTCGCTTTTATTCTTCAAACGCGCCAATGGGTGGCAATGTGGTAGGGGTTGAAGCAGCTGCCTGGCGATACTTTGGCCGTTCTGCTCATAACCTGAGCTGGGCCGAATCATGCCTTCTGGCAGTATTACCGAATGCTCCAAGCCTGATGCATCCGGGCAGGAACAGGGATAAGTTAAAAGCCAAAAGAAACCGATTATTAAAAAGATTACATGACAAGGGTGAATTGGATGAGGTAGATTATGAGCTGGCTTTAGGTGAACCTCTTCCGGTAAAACCTCCACATTTACCGCAGTTGGCATCACACCTTATGAATCGATTGATCAGAGATGGATGGAAGGGGAGCTCGATCACGTCGACGATAGAGAAGGACGTTCAGAAGCATGTGATCAATACTGTAAACATTCATCATCGCAGACTGGCTGAAAATGGAATATACAATGCCGCTGTTTTAATTCTTGATATAGAGAATGGATCTGTTGTATCGTATGTTGGTAATGTAAAGAATGACGACCCCGAGCACGGAAGTGATGTTGATATCATACGGGCGCCAAGAAGTACAGGAAGCATACTCAAACCCTATTTGTACGCCGGAATGCTCAATGAAGGTGCAATTACACCCAACATGCTGATCGAGGACGTTCCCATGGTATTGTCAGGATATGCACCCAAAAATTACAATGAAAAATTTGATGGTGCTGTGCCTGCGCAAAAAGCATTATCCAGGTCGTTGAATGTGCCAATTGTTAAGATGCTTCAGGATTATGGCGTTCCTAAGTTTCACAATCAACTAAAGAAAATGGGGCTTACGACCATAAACAGACCCTCTTCGGAGTATGGCTTATCGTTGATACTGGGTGGGGCAGAGGCAAAGCTCTGGGATCTGTGCGGAGCATATGGAAACATGGGTGCAATCTTAAACGATTATGCCATTGGAGCTAAACCCCAACCCATAGGATTCTCGTGCATTCGTGACCAACGTCCCGGAAGTCCTTTCGAATATCATCTGGAACCTGGTTCGGTATGGGAAACACTAAAAGCAATGCTTGCTGTTGCACGACCGGACGACGACGCAAATTGGCAGTCTTTTGAGACCAGCCAGAGAATTGCCTGGAAAACAGGAACAAGTTTCGGTTTTAGAGATGCATGGGCAATAGGGCTAACAAACAAATACGTAGTTGGCGTATGGGTTGGAAATGCCGATGGGGAGGGAAGACCGGGACTTGTTTGTGTTAATGCAGCTGCCCCCATTCTGTT
>JAAZYJ010000139.1 GCA_014239715.1 Flavobacteriales bacterium | reverse complement strand
CATCAAAGCTAGGTCCGAGAAGGTCTTTTGTGACCACATTATCAAATTCCTCCGAATATGATGACCAATCCTGCATTTTAAGTTGAACACCAAACCGTAACCGATCGTAGGTAAAGGTAACGCCGGCTCCAAAACTCATGGGTAGGCTCAATAGTCCATCTGAATTTATAGAATAAGAGATCGTGTCCTCCAGAAACTCAGCCAGCGCCGTACTTCTGTAGGTATAAACGAATTCATCTCTTTTCGCATTCATATTAGTAGCTAGCGTCCCTATCAACCCAAAATCTATGGCTCGTGTCAAATAGCGAAATTTTGCGCTAATGGTTGAATCTTTTCTCATTGCCGCTTTATTGAAAAAGCGTTTTTTGTTTTTGAACCTATAATGAAAATACACCCCACCATCGAACATAAAATCTGATATCTGTGTGGTTGTTTCTGCCCGGGTATCCAAATAAGTAAAATCAGAAAAGTCAACGCCTCTGGTATTCGAATAACTTCCGAATAGATAGTATGCATTTACACCAATACTAAGGGAAGATTCATGTTGCATTTTACTTGAATCCGTCTTTGCAACAAAAGGCTGGTCTACCAATTTTCTTGAAGCGCCTATAAACACTCTATTGATACCCCCATTGCCGTTGTAGTTGTAGGTATAGTCTCCCGCATATGCATCTGTACCTGGCTCAACCATTTTGTAGCCGACAGTACTATACGGTCTGATACCAAAGGCAGCACCACCTTTTTTACCTATTGGCAACCCCATTGTGAAATTGCTAAAACCAATCTGGTTTGTCACCTGCTGATCAGTTGTTGTATTAAGTTCAAGTAGTTTTGCCTTCAGCCCGACATTAAATATCGGCTTGTGGCGCAGGAGATAGCTATAAGATGCCGGGTTTCCGATGTTAATTTGGTTATAGTTTACCGTAGGAATGTTAAGTCCCCCCGCACCAAAGTAATATGCGTTATCCGTACCAAAAAGTTCACCGAAAGCATATCTGCTGTACGGGCTTGTATTGTTTGTCTGGCCAAGTGAACCTGATGTGACAAAGACCACCGCTAAAAAGCATATTTTTCTAATCTGCATTAACCTTTAGTATTGCATTCAATCCGCGTAGGGTAAAAAATGCGTCTGCAAATATGCTACTTTTCACCTCATTTTCAAAAAAAGAAGCATCACCACCTGTCATGACCACCTTTAGCTCTTCGTATTTTGACTGATACCTCATTATTTTCTCATTGATTTCGGCCACAACCCCTCCAAAAACACCAGTAACAATTGAACCTTTTGTATCTGTTCCAATGAGGTCTTGTGTCGGCTGCAGTTCAATCAACGGTAATTTATCTGTAAAAGTATTCAGCGCCTTGAATCTCATTCCAAACCCAGGACTGATAGAGCCGCCCAAGTAATTACCTTCCTTATTAACAAAATCGTATTTGATGCACGTCCCAAGATCAATGCATAGTGCGTTGCTACCTGAATAACAAGCGTGCAGAGCTGCCGCGTTTGCACGCCGGTCATTACCGAGGGTGGCCGGCGAATCATATTTACTGGTATACGGAAACCGGCTGCTTTCGGAAAGGACATGCCCACATGGAACGGAACGCACAAGATCTTCCAATTCGGGGTCATGGTTAATTACCGAAGAAAGTAGAACACCTCTATAATTCTGAATAGTAAAGTCAGACTTTATCTTATGCAGGTCCAGGCTTTGATAATATTCAAATCGTATAATTTCGCCTTCATCAAATTCGGCAACTTTTGCCTGTGTATTTCCGAGATCGATGATCAGGTTCATTTCGCTAAAGTAGTTGGATTAAGTCAATTTATTATTTTGCCGCTACTATTTTTCATTCTGAGAATTATTTTATATTTGCCGACCTATTCGATTGGTACCTTAGCTCAGTTGGTAGAGCAATGGACTGAAAATCCATGTGTCCCTGGTTCGATTCCTGGAGGTACCACGTAAAAAAAGAGGTTGTCTATGGCAACCTCTTTTTATTTTTTAATAATCAATCTTTACAACACTTTCTATGATCCGCTCTTTCGAATTCGAAAGTCTAAGCACATAGGTTCCCCTAGCCAAAGTAGAAATATCAAGTATTACGGGATTCTGTTTGACATCGTTTATTGTCATGATTAATTTCCCCGATTGATCAAAGAGACGGATTTCCTGAAGCTTCTCTTTCGCAATGATAGTAAGCTGATCTCTTGCGGGGTTAGGGTATAGTAAGACATTATCAAAACCAACATGCTCATTGATCCCGGTAGGTAATACATTGACATCCTGAACCAAAGTGTCAGCCATGCATGAATTTGACGCTATGAACCGGACCGAAAATGTACCCGAACCAGCATATGTATGACTCACAATAGGATCAATGCCAGTATTCCCGTCACCAAATTCCCAAAAAATTGAATCTGCATTGGTCGTGTTGCTTGTGAATTCGTAGGTGGCTCCAGAAGTGTTGCTGGCAGAAAAATCTGCTGTGACATCATTATCGCCAATTCTCCATGTTGTCAGGCTGTCCAAAACGACCCTTTCGGCAAGTAGCTGAATTGCGTGGGCATCTGAAGCCGACAATGTACTAATGAAGCTCGACCCAACAGGTGATTTTCTCCAGATCGCTGCGTAAAAGGTGCAGGCGGCAACATAGGTGCCCGCAACACTTGGATGACTCTCATCAGGCGAATACAGTTCGAGTGCAGGCAAGGAATCCCGAACCTGCTTCCAAACTGCGCCAACCGGAGCAACAGATGCATCATTATCATTGGCCATTTCCAAATAGCTTTCCCTCAATCTCTGTTGCATGCCTCCGTAAGTGCATATTGGCGGGTAAAATGGACAATTCGAAGCATCACCATTCTTTCTGCCCCAGGTCATAAAAAAAAGTGGTTCAACGCAAACATCAGCGGAGCTGATAGAATCACAAATGATCTCTGCGTAAGGGTAAACATCGGTTTCAACTTGTGACGGAGGAAATGAGGGTTCCTGGCTCTGACTTTGAATAACCACAAAATCCCACCCCCCTATTGCGATCTTACCAAGCGAAGTGGCGTTGGCGGAATGACCCTGCATCGTATAACCACCGGGTGTATTCTGGTCATGCGTCAATGTGTCGCCGAATGAATTGGCTAAAGCTCCTATAGTACCAGGAAGGTCATTGACATAGGTGTAACTGTTGCCCAGGAACAGCACATTCTTAGTTTGACCTATACTGCCTGTTACCGTTGCTATCAGAGCAAGTAAAATAATATGTTTTTTCATCGGATATATATTTTAACCTGCCAATCTCCTATTGCCTTGATGGGCAAAGTTGAAATTACTCTGAAAAGTTTTGTAAACCTAAATTTTACTCCACGTAATGAACCAATTCTTACCTTTGTGGCATGCAATCTAGAAGAGGCAGTTTACGCATCATCTATGTCCTGTCTGTTTATGTGGCTCTACAGCTAATTTGGTGGGGGTATCACATCATTCAACTTTCCCAACAGCTAGGTCCATCTGATTCAGTAACAAGACGTGTCTGGATGATCATAGGAGAAGGGTCGGTATTCCTCCTGATCCTTGGTTTTGGCCTGTTCAAAATACGTCAAATGCAAAAACGAGAATTACTGTCTCAAGAAAAGGAAAAGAATTTCATGCTGGCCGTCACACATGAATTGAAAACTCCGATTGCAAGTAACAGACTCGCTATTGAAACCATAAAGAACAGAGAGCTTCAACCTGAGCTGGAAGAACAGCTGCTGGCTACGGCAATTGCATCCAACGTCCGATTGGAGGAGCTGGTCAACAAGATCCTTATTTCAACTGAACTTGCTTCGTCGGAGGGAATGAACAACGGTGCTTCAATGAACTTAAATGCCGCGCTGCAAAGAGTGATTGGTGAACATGCTGAATCATTGGAACCTCTGGTGGGAATTGACGTGATCTATGGACCGGAATGCCAAATTAAAATGGGGTCACTTGAATTCGACACCGTAATTAACAATCTGATTCAGAATGCCATCAAATATCACAATGGAGGTGAAAAGATAGCGATACGCACAAAAATAGAAGAAGGCTATGTAGACCTTCATATCGAGGACACCGGACCTGGCATACCCGATGATGAAAAAAAGAAAGTTTTTGACAAGTTCTACAGAATGGGAGATGAAATGACTCGATCTACCAAGGGTACAGGGTTAGGGTTGTTTCTTGTCAAAGAGATCGTTTCTAGAAACAATGGTAAAATTTCCATTTTAGACAATGCCCCCAGCGGGTGCATATTTAAATTGTCTTTTCCAATTTACACACCATGAGTGATAAGAAGGTAGCACTGATAATTCTGGACGGATGGGGGCAAGGAGCCGGTGACGATTCGGACGGGATCCATATGGCCAACACTCCTTTCATCGACAGCCTGTACAACAATACAGCCAAT
>JAAZYJ010000341.1 GCA_014239715.1 Flavobacteriales bacterium | reverse complement strand
TTTGACACACTATATATAAAATCACCGGATGGGTGGAAGGCAATATCATTAATGTGACCGCTGTGTCCTTTTAGTGTGCCAATTAACTTCCCGGTCTGAACGTCCCAGACCTTAACCGTATTTTCCTTATCACTCACGGAAGCGATATGTCTGCCGTTCGGACTATATCGGATCAGCGTAATTATTCCGAGATTCTTTTCTTGCGTGACCAGATCAACATTGTCTTGGGCCCAGGGTGCGGCTGAAAAGGTGAATAGGGTAAAGAAAAGTGCAAATGATCGTTTCATGGTATAATCAATGAATGCGGACAACGAATATAAATCAATATGTGGCAATGGTTGTTAAGTTCATCTCTCTTGCATTAAGGAAGAACATTATCTCAATACACACATCGACAGAGATGGTTCAATCATCAACAATGGTTTAAATAAACGGCTTGTTATATTTAATCAGTTTCATGAGCAGCCGTAGAAGTCGAATTTTCTTCACCTGCAGGCTGCCCCTTCTTTTTTAAGAATGTTTTCTGACGAAGGATGATCAACAACACCCCGATCGAGATTGAGAAGTCGGCGAAATTCCATATCGCATCAAATACTTGTTTTCCACCCACCCATGGCACCCAGCTAGGCCAGACCATATCAAATTGAAACATGTCAACAACAGTACCCTGAAGGAACCCGGCATAGCCGTTAAAGTTGAGCTGTGCCACACCCTCGTTATAATAAGGAACCCAATCACCTTGTCCTTGCGCGTACTCAACATACATGGTCCCTTTGTCAAACAAGAACCCATAGAATGCGCTGTCGATTATATTTCCTGCCGCACCTGCAAAAATGAGTCCCATGGCAAAAAGAAAGCCTTTGTGTACATCCGGTTTCTTGGTTTGCGTGTAAATAAAATATCCTATAGCGGCAACAGCCAATATCCGAAATATGCTGAGAATAAGTTTTCCCGTTTGACCTCCCCAGGACATTCCGAACGCCATTCCCTCGTTCTCTACAAAATGAAGATCGATAAAACCCCCGTTATAAAAATCCCCATATGGCATAGTTGTCTTGACCCAGATCTTTAAGATCTGATCGACAAGAAGAACAACAAATACAACTAATAAGACTTTTTTCAAGGGGGATTACTGTCTAAGCTTAGCTTCCATACTAAGAGTAGCATGAGGAACCAATTTCAACCTGTCTTTTTTGATCAATTTTCCGGTAACCCGACAAAGACCATAGGTTTTGTTTTGAATCCTGATAAGCGCATTTTCTAAGTTTAGGATAAACTTTTCCTGACGAGCGGCAAGCTGAGCAGTCTCTTCTCTTGACAATGTTTCTGAACCATCTTCCATCATTTTAAATGCAGCTCCTGTGTCGTCGGTACCATTATCATCTGAGTGTGACAGAGACCCCTTGAGGAGTTCCAGATCTTTCTTCGCCTCGCCTAGCTTGTTATTAATGATCTCTTGAAATTCGGCAAGTTCATTATCGCTATACCGTGTTTTTTTTATTTCCGTCATTTTCGTCTTTATTAATTCAACTTCTCTATTCCGATCTTAGCCGAAACACCCTCCTCAATTTCAACTAACGTTCCTCCCTCAACTTGGGTTACAATTTGTAGAGAATCTGCCAGCGTTTCGGAGCAAATATAATTTAAATTGTTATTTATTGCGCGGTCAATTTTTTTATGACTGGAAATTGAGAGAATAATGCGGTCTGTAACTTCAAGACCGCTGTTTTTGCGCATATTTTGTATTCGGTTTATGAACTCTCTGGCAATTCCTTCTTCGATTAGCTCTTCCGTCAAGGTTATATCCAGCGCAACGGTAAGCTCGTTCTCTGTCAGAACCAACCAGCCTGGGATATCTGTGGTTTGTATGTCGAAGTCAGCCAGGTCCAGCGTTACCGCAGAACCATCTACTTGACCGGTCCAGCCCCCGGCAGATTCTATAATTGTAATGGCATCCTGATCAAAAGTGGCAACTAGGGCGGCAATGGCCTTCATGTGTTTTCCGTATTTCGGACCGATTGATTTAAAATTTGGTTTTATCTTCTTCACCAGCACCTCTGACCCCTTGGCCAGCAGCTCCAGCTCTTTCACATTGACCTCTGATAATATCAGGCTCTGCACTTCTCGGATCTGTCTTTCAAACCTTTCATTGGTTACAGGGACCATAATCTTTTGTAGTGGCTGGCGTACCTTTAGCTTCTCTTTCTTTCTTAAACTCAGCACCATAGATGAAATTGATTGTGCAATTTCCATTCTTTGCTCAAGATCGGGATCAATAACAGAGGTGTCTGTTTTAGGGTAGAATCCCAGATGTACAGAGTCTTCAGACCGTCCCCGGCTCAGGTCAGAGTATAGATGATCTGCATAGAATGGAGCGATAGGAGACATAACCAAAGCAACCTTTTCTAAACACTCGTGGAGGGTTTGATAAGCAGCGATCTTATCTTTTGAATAATCCCCTTTCCAAAACCTCCTTCTGCACAAACGCACATACCAGTTGCTGAGCTGATTGGTTACAAACTCCTGGATCAGCCTGCCCGCTTTTGTAGGTTCGTAATTATCAAATGCTTCCTCTACTTGTTTGATAAGGGAATTAAGTTTTGATAAGATCCAGCGGTCGATCTCAGGTCGATCTGCTATCGGTACTATTTCAGCTTCGCCCACGTAGTTGTCAACATTCGCGTAAAGGGCAAAGAATCCATATGTATTATATAGCGTTCCAAAAAACTTCCTTTGTACTTCTTTTATTCCCTCAACGTCAAACTTAAGATTGTCCCAAGGTTGCGCGTTCGTGATCATGTACCACCTTGTAGCATCAGGCCCAAATTCTTTCAGGGTTGTAAAAGGATCGACTGCATTTCCCAACCGTTTAGACATTTTTTGTCCGTCTTTATCAAGCACCAACCCGTTGGAGATCACATTTTTGTAGGCTACAGAATCAAAACACATCGTTGCAATTGCGTGAAGGGTATAAAACCAGCCTCTGGTCTGATCTACACCCTCAGCAATATAATCCGCCGGGAAGCTTTTCTTTTCGTCAATCAGTTTCTTATTCTCAAATGGATAGTGCCATTGGGCATAAGGCATTGCTCCGGAGTCAAACCACACATCAATTAGGTCAGCTTCTCGCTTCATGGGCTTTCCTGTGTCGGAGACCAATGTTATCAAGTCCACATAGTTTTTATGCAGATCGAAAGAGAGGTAATTCTCTTTTGTCATGTCTCCCTCTACGAACTTATCAAGGGGGTTGGAATCCATTAACCCGGCTGCAACGGCCTTCTGACATTCATTTTTCAGCTCTTCGGCCGATCCAATGCACTTTGTTTCGTCACCGTCCTCGGTTCTCCAAATGGGTAGAGGGACCCCCCAGAATCTGGATCGGGACAAATTCCAATCATTAGCATTTTCAAGCCAATTGCCAAACCTGCCTGTGCCGGTACTTTCAGGCTTCCAGTTAATGGTGTTGTTCAGCTCCACCATTCTGTTTTTAAAGTCTGTTACTTTAATGAACCAGGAATCCAGAGGGTAGTAAAGTATCGGCTTATCTGTTCTCCAGCAATGAGGGTAGCTGTGCTCGTATTTTTCAACTTTAAAGGCAAGGTTATCCTCTTTCAGTTTAATCGCTATTTCAACATCAACAGATTTTTCAGGAGGATTTTCTTTGTAATATTCCTGTTTAACATACTTGCCTCCGAGCTCACCCATCTGTTCTACAACCTTTCCCTGTAGATCAACAAGGGGAACAGGGTTTCCGTTGCCATCCAGGATCAGCATTGGTGGAACGCCGGCTTCTTTCGCAACCTGAGCATCATCAGCGCCAAAGGTTGGGGCAATATGAACAATGCCGGTGCCGTCTTCGGTTGTTACAAAAGCACCTGAAATAACACGAAAAGCCTTATCCGCGCCCTCGTAAGGGATAAGATATGGTAATAGCTGTTCATATTCAATGTCAACAAGGTCGGTGCCTAAAAATTCCTGAAGTATTTCATAAGGAATTTTCTTGTCATTAGGGGAATAGTCTTCAAGCTGATTCTCCGCTCCGGCCTCAACATACTTCCCGGAAAACTGACTGTCTACCAGGTTTTTTGCCAGGACAAGGTTGACCGGTTGGTGCGTATATTGATTAAACGTTTTTACCAACACATATTCGATCTTCGGCCCGACACAAAGTGCGGTATTCGAAGGTAGCGTCCATGGTGTGGTCGTCCAGGCTAAAATGAATGTGTTGTCAGGAAGTAAATGGTTGGGTTTTACTTTGAATTGTGCTACTACCGTAGTGTCTTTAACATTCTGATAAGTGCCCGGCTGATTCAGCTCGTGCGAGCTCAATCCTGTCCCTGCGGCTGGTGAGTATGGTTGAATTGTATAGCCCTTGTAAAGCAGCTCTTTGTTATAAATCTGTTTTAGGAGCCACCAGACCGTTTCCATGTATTTGTTATCGTAGGTCACGTACGGGTCATCCATATCTACCCAATACCCCATTTTACGGGTCAGGTCATTCCATACATCGGTATACTTCATTACTGCCTTCCGGCAGGCATCGTTGTATTCTTCAATAGATATCGACCTTCCGATATCCTCTTTGGTAATGCCGAGCTCCTTTTCAACCCCTAATTCTACAGGTAAGCCGTGTGTGTCCCAACCGGCTTTTCTATTTACCTGAAACCCCTGAAGTGTTTTGTAGCGACAGAAAATATCTTTGATCGCTCTGGCCATTACATGATGGATCCCCGGAAGCCCGTTTGCTGAAGGGGGCCCCTCGAAAAAAACAAAAGGCACTTCATCATCTCGAGACGTAATGCTCTTTTCGAAAGTCTTTTCGTTCTCCCAACGATGAGCAATATTATTTGCTATCCCCGAAAGGTCTAACCCCTTGTATTCCTGATATTTCTTGCTCATTCCGTGTCCTTCAAAGGTTCGCGAAGATAATGAAAATAGCGAATTTTGGCAGACTTGGATACTACAAAGAATATCACGGCGTAGTTCCTTAATTCTGAGAAGAACATGCTATAGGAAAAAGCACACCGCAAAACTTGGCTTCAATGGGTTGCCGGCCTTGTTTGCCGACCCTTAGTACAAGCTGAGGTGATGAACACCTTTGTCCTAAAGAGAGATAACTGGATTACCGAACTTCTTCAGGTAAATCGACCACTTCATAGAGCTCTTCATCTGCCAGATACGTATAGTAAGTGTCATCCAGAACGTAATAGGTTTTATCAGCTATTGTTTCTTCGGTATAATCGTCCGGAAGCTCGTCAATCTTTGCCCCTACAGGTGCTTCCACGACTTCATACTCATCTGTTTCCGGAACATGAACATAGTAAGTGCCATAATAATAATGGTAGCTTCTGGATCTCGCGGTGAAACGATAACAATTTGGAGGCAGAACCTTTATTCTAATGCCTGCAAATGGCCTGAATACAACGAACTTACCTCTAAAAGGCTTATACCATACACCTCCGTGCAGATGGTAGTTAGCTCCGCGGTAAGCAACGACTCTTGCGCCGGATGGTCGTACCCTCACAGTTACTCCGCACCGGGGGTGCTTTGCATACCTGTAGGGTCTTGAATGATGGTGTTTGTGGTGATGTTTGTGCACTTTCGCTTTATGCTTGTGAGGTTTATGCTTTTTCTTTTGCCCCATAGCCGAAAAGGCAACGCAAAAAGAGATAGAGAGCAACAAGCCATTTCTAATTATTCGTGTCTTTTTCATAACGTGTAATTTAGTTTGTGTAATTCTTAGACACTCAAAAGGAATTCGGGTTTAATGAAAAAATGCTGAATCTGATGGACATCTTGTATTCATTGACCAAACGTCCGATTTTAGTTACCACTGTTTGGAATCGGGGATATGATCATTCCTGTTCCCAATTCAGAAATTCAATTAGTTTAGTTCATTCCCGGAAAGCTGGTCACCTTTTGCACTTTGATGTCCGGAAAGCTGGTTACTACCTGAACTTTAAAATCCGGGAAGCTACTGACTTCTTGCCACTCGCCGCAATCGTCAGGAAATGAATCTACAAATTTGACCTTTATATCCGGGAAGCTTGTAACGTATTGAATTTTTATATCCGGGAAGCTTGTGACAAACTGAACCTTTCCATGCAGTGCAATTCCTTCCCACTCACAGTCTCCGGTAGAAAGCATATGAACAATTGCTTCTTTCTTTTCAAGATCGGTTAGATCTGCAAATGTTCTGTCATTCGGGGTGTATTCTTCCCCGGTGACACTCGTTAACGAAATTGTGATTAAGGAGATCGCAAATAAAATTGGTAATAAAAATGCGTTTTTCATAATGGACATAATTCGTTGTTATTCAACATAAATATAAGCTGACTGAAGCAGATTGAATTTCAGCTTCATCAATTTACTAAATTATATCAAAGAAGAACTTTAACAGCTGCCAATTAACAAAAATTCCTTAGGGCAATCCAATGGCCGTACTTTTTGAATAGCGGTTTTAAATTGATTCATAAAAAAGAGAAATTGCCTTTTGCAGTAAAAAGGAGATATCAGTTCAAATTAGTCCCTAACAGAAGGAATTGCTTCAGTAGCTTCCTTCAATGATGCAAAGAAAGCAAATTTCTTCATGCCCAAGACTCCAAAAATGAACTTTCCTGCGACACGGAGGAATTCATTATTACCCACAGATATATACGCATGTTCAAGAAGATCATTTATTTCATCAAAGCTCTTTTTAAGGGTTTTTCTATACTCTAAACTAGGAGGGGTTGTTTTTGAAAGATCAGCCAAAATATAGCAAGGATCTCCCTTGCTAAGTCTTTTAATTTCTAGAATAGCAGCATTAAGCTCTTCTACCGAATTGAGGCCATCTTCCACAAAACAAATAACAGGACGCAGAAACTCTTTAGAGTTCTCATGTAAATACACTAAGGGCATTTTTTTAGCAATTTAACGGCACTTTAAAAGTAGGAAATTCTAAAGAAAAACCAATAAGTGGCGGGTTGTTCAGGGCAATAGGAAACAACAATCACCATAGCTCAGAAAACGAAAGTCATGTTGCAACGCATGATCGTACATTTTTTTCCAGCTGTCTCCCACCATAGCCGCAATGATCAGCAGAAGTGTACTCTTGGGCTGGTGAAAATTAGTGATCAATCCTCGGGCGACCTTGAAGTCATATCCCGGTACGATCATAAGTTGAGTCCTCCCTATAAACCGCGACTTACCCTGAGCATCCAGATGACCTAACAGAGCCCTTAAGCTATCTCTAAGAGTTAGATTAGGGAGATTTTGAAAAGCGATCCACTGTTCGAGTTCAGGTAGCTCCTCTTCCAGCTGGCCAAGATGTGCCAACACACCAAACCAATAAAGACTTTCCAGGGTTCGTAAGGATGTTGTTCCTACGGGGATTATTGGCCCCATGGCTTCAATAATATTGAAGATCGATTCAATTGAAACATCAATGTGTTCGGCATGCATTTGGTGGTCACCGATACTACTGGCTTGTACGGGCTTGAAAGTGCCTGCTCCAACATGAAGAGTTATAAAGTCAACTGAGACACCTTTTGAGGAGAAGGAATCCAATAGATCTTTGGTGAAGTGAAGACCTGCCGTAGGTGCTGCAACCGACCCATCATCTTTTGCAAAGACGGTTTGATATTTGCCGACGTCTGCAAGCTCTACTTTTCGATTTAAATATGGAGGTAAAGGGAGCTCGCCAGCCAAGACGAGTAGCTCAGCAAAAGTAATGTTGGCATCCCATTTAAAGCAGATCTCAAAGTGATCATTCACTTTGCCTTGATTGTAGGCGAATAACTTAATACCGTCTATTTCTAATACGAGGGGATCACTTTTCCATTTTTTTGCACCACCAACCAAACACGTCCAAACAGATTCTTTTTTGGATTGCAATGCGACTTGCGGGTCAGTACCGTTTGCAGGCTCCAGACAAAATATCTCAACAGCTCCTCCTGTTTCTTTTTTGAAGTGCAAACGGGCATGGAGAACTTTGGTTTGATTAAAAACAAGTAAACTGTCATAGGGTAAATAATCCCCAAGGTCTGAAGTCATGCAGTCTGTCAGAAACCCTGCTCTTTTGCAGATTAATAGCCGAGAGTCGGATCTGTTTTCCGTCGGGTACTTTGCGATCTTTTGCTCAGGGAGGGAATAGTCATATTCCTCAATTGATATGTTATTGATCAGATCTAGCATTCTATTGCTTCAATTCCAAAGCTGGCCAAAGTTTGAAAAAATTCCGGATATGATTTGTTTATCGCTGAAGTATTCAGGATATCTATTGGCCCAGTTGCATTTACCGCAAGAATAGCACCCATCATGACGATCCTGTGGTCGTTATTTGAGTTGATTATTCCCGAACTGATCTTTCCCCCTGAAATATGCATCGTATTTTCGCTTACGCTTGATTGAACACCAACATTTGCCAGCTCTGACATAATTGATTCCGCTCGATTACTTTCCTTGTTAAAAAGACGCTCTACACCAAAAATCTTGGATACCCCATCACAATTGGCCGCTAATGCTGCAAGCGGAGGAAACAGGTCCGGACAGTCAGTAGCATCGAAGACAAAACTTTTCAGATCGCCTTTTGAAACGGTAATGCTCTCCTCATCCTTTTGCAGATTCCCGCCTGCGCTTACTATAACCTCAAGGATTTTTTTATCGGGTTGTTTGGAATCTGGCTGAAGCCCGTAAATGGTAGCTTTTCCGCTAATGGCACCTCCTACCAAATGGAACGCGGCCCCACTCCAATCACCCTCAATGGTGATTTCACAGGGTTTATACTTTTGATTTCCTATTATATGAAACTCAGTGTATCCCCGGTTTTCGATGGAAACACCAAACCTGTTCAAGACATCAAGAGTAAGTTCTACGTAACCCTTACTATTCAAGTTAGACACATGAACAACTGAATTCCCTTTGGCCCCGGCTAAAGCCATCAATAGCCCCGTCAAAAATTGTGAGGTCAATGATCCGTTTACGTGGACAATTCCCGCCTGTAAAGGCCCTTGAATTACCATTGGCAGTTTCCCGTTTGAAAGACTACAGCTTACACCTAATTGCGAAAATGTATCCTCAAAGAATCCCATTGACCTATTCTTTAAGGAGCCTTCTCCGTTTATTGTCACCTCATTTGAGTGTAGGCTTAGTATTGGCGGAAACATTCTTGCACTTAATCCGGACTCTCCGCATTGAATTTGTGCAGGGCTTGATTGAATATCCGGAGAACATACCGTAATGGGGTCATTGCCATTGACCTCAGCGCCAAACGATCGGGCAATTTCAATTGCAGCGATGCAATCGTCACTATAGCATGGATTTTGAATGACCGTAGTGCCGTCAGCTAGTATAGCTGCGGCAACAACGCGCTGCATCATGCTCTTGGATGGATTGGCATGAGCCTCCCCAAAGTATTTACCCGGATTGATCTTGTGCATGGCGGCGCAAATGTAATTAACATTATAGAATAAAAACTATGCAACTACATGGCTATAGCCTCTCTTTTTTCAGCATGTTAATAGTGCAATACATACGCTGTAGCCCTTATTTTATCCGATATTTCGCTGAAATGTGCGCTTTTTGTAATAAATTACGCCTTCCAAAATCTAACTACAAAATTAACGATATGAAAAAGGTTTACTATATTCTTGCTTTCTTGCTGGTCGCAGCTGGCGCACAAAGTCAAACGGTAGTTTATGATATTACCTCCTCCGGCCTGTCTGCTTCGGATTGTCCACGTAAACGGATCATTGACCTCACAATTTTT
>JAAZYJ010000173.1 GCA_014239715.1 Flavobacteriales bacterium | reverse complement strand
GTGCCTTTTTCTTGCCGAAGCAGTCGCTAAAATTGCTTTCCCCTGTGGAATAAGAAAATTTCTTCCGTAGCCAGCTTTTACTGTTACCAAATCATCCTTATCTCCAAGGTGTTCAACGTTTGTTTTAAGTATTACGTCCATGATCTATCTCTTTCTTATTTCAGCATATCGCCAACATATGGCATTAATGCTAAGTGTCTGGCTCTTTTTACTGCCTGAGTCACTTTACGTTGATACTTTAATGACGTTCCGGTAACTCTTCTAGGAAGAATTTTACCCTGTTCATTAACAAATTTTAATAGGAAGTTAGGGTCTTTAAAATCTATGTATTTGATCCCCGACTTATGAAATCTACAGTACTTGTCTTTTTTGATCTCAATATTGATCGGTGTCAAGTACCTTATTTCGGATTGTTTTTCTGCCATAATAAAAACTTTTTAAACCGTCATTTACGCTTTATCTGCAAGTAATCTTACTCGCTTTTCAGCATAAGCAACAGCATGCTTATCTAATTTTACAGTTAAAAATCTCAAGATTTTTTCATCCCTTCTAAACGCTATCTCTAGTTTCTCTATAACGTCGCCTGAAGCTTCAAATTCCACAAGTTGATAGAACCCGGTAGACTTTTTCTGTATCGGATAAGCTAGTTTTCTCATACCCCAAAACTCAGAGTTAATGATCTTAGCCTTTCCATCCTTCAAAATCTTCTCGAATTTACCAGCTGCTTCCTTTGTCTGGGCTTCAGACAAAACGGGAGTTAAAATGAAAACAGTTTCGTATCGATTCATAATTTTAAATAATTGAAATTGGCCGCAAATATAAGCTTTTTCCTTATTATTTAGCGTGAAGAGAGCGAAAAGATAAAACAGTACCGTTTCGAACACAATTATTCCATTTAAGATTCGGAACAGATCGAAAAGTAACCAGCTATTGGCAGACCAACTTCAGGCCGAAGTATTTAGTTAGCTTGAGAATATTCATTGCTTCACAAGATGATGACATCCCTTCTTATTAATAACAATCCAAATTTCGTTAATTATTCTTTGATGGGTTAAGGCCTAAAGAGAAGTAGATTTCTATCTTTGTAACAGTCAATAGCAATTGCCTATTTATGAGTGATTTTATCGTATCGGCCAGAAAATACAGACCAACCACCTGGGAAAGTGTGGTTGGGCAAAAATCGATCACGGAAACGCTTTCAAATGCGATTCAATCGAATCAACTGGCGCATGCATATTTATTCTGTGGACCAAGAGGAGTGGGCAAAACAACTTGTGCCAGGATATTTGCAAAGACCATTAATATGGATAATGGCGAGGAGCTTGACGAACATTCTTTCAACGTCTTTGAACTGGATGCAGCATCAAATAACTCCGTAGACGACATCCGACAGCTTACCGATCAGGTAAGGATCCCACCCCAGAAAGGAAAGTACAAAGTTTACATCATCGACGAGGTACATATGCTGTCTTCGAATGCATTTAATGCTTTTTTGAAAACATTGGAAGAGCCCCCTGCTCATGCGATATTCATTCTGGCCACAACAGAAAAGCACAAGATCATCCCAACGATCTTATCCCGCTGTCAGATATTTGATTTCAACAGAATACAGATCAGAGATATTGCAAATCACTTGAGCAGCATAGCTAAAAAAGAAGGGATCAAGGCCGATCCGGAATCATTAACGGTAATTGCCCAAAAAGCTGATGGTGCATTGAGGGATGCTTTGTCAATGTTTGATCAGCTTGTTTCTTTTACACGGAAAGATCTGACCTATAGCGCTGTACTTGAAAACCTGAACATACTGGACTATGATTACTACTTCAAGATAACAACGCATTTAATTGAGAATCAGATCCATGCTGCACTTCTTGTATTTGACGAGGTGCTATCCAAAGGCTTCGACGGCCGCCATTTCGTCAATGGTCTTTCAGCACACTTCAGAGATCTGCTGGTATGTAAGGACAAAACCACTGTGCAGTTGCTAGACACCAGTGAAGAAGTGAAAAAGCTGTATGAAGCACAAAGTTCAAAAACGCCTGATCAATTTTTGTTTAAAGGGATAGCGCTATTGAATCAAACTGACATCGATTTCAAAGCCAGCAGAAATCAACGGCTGCTTGTCGAGCTAGCCCTAATGCAATTGTGCTCAATCACTGCGGTGGACGAAAAAAAAAAGTCCCGAACAACAATTTCAACCAGCTAATTGAGCTTATACCTCCCGGTTTTGATGATGCTCCGAAGCAGGCCGTAAAGCAACTCGAAAAAGAAAAGAAGGAAGACTCAAATTCTAATCCGCCTGAACCAAATGATGGTGTTCCAGTTGCTCCCCCTGAAAAGGCAGACCAGCTGTCCGAATCAATAGAAAATACTGACGAGACCAAAAAGGAGATCAACAGAAATGTTGGTTTCAACCCTTTGGTAAGTAAGAAGAGGAAAGCAATCTCGATCAAACCAGAGCTCGAACCAGAAAAGAAGGAATTACAAGAGAAACCGGAAGAGAGCTTTTCGGAAGGCCCTGCTGACCCGTTTGGATACGATGATCTTGTTGAGAAATGGAACAACTACGCCAATCGAATCAAACACGAAGGCAAAACCAGCTTGCATACTACATTAACCAAATATGGTCCTGAGCTAAAACCCAATTTTGTAGTTCAGGTTAAAATTGACAATTCAGTGCAAGAGGAAGTCCTTACAATAGAAAAATTGGCCTTGCTGGATTTCTTGCGTACAGAGCTTAACAATCATAAAATTCAATTAAACACCGTTTTATCAAAATCAGATTCAGGTAACAATCTGTATACCACACGAGATAAATTTGAAAAAATTGCATCTAAGAATCCTGCGTTGAACAAGCTTAAAGACATGTTAGGTCTTGATTTGGATTATTAGTTTGATTCTCTTGATTAAGAACATTGTTTCTTCTAAATTTACACCCGATTTCATATCTGGACTACATTGATCCTGTTTTTTGACAAACAACATTAATTCTACAATGCAAAAACCAAAGATAATCTACACTCAAACTGATGAAGCTCCCCTGCTAGCAACACAATCTTTGCTGCCAATAGTAAAGACATTTGCTTCTGCAGCTGGCATAAACATAGAAACAAAAGACATTTCATTAGCGGGCAGAATCCTTTCCAATTTCCCCGAATACTTATCGGCTGAACAACAAATACCTGATGCATTGACCGAGCTGGGAGAGCTGGCAAAAACACCTGAAGCCAACATTATAAAACTTCCCAATATAAGCGCCTCCATTCCACAACTGAAATCCGCCATTAGTGAATTACAAAGCCATGGCTATCCAATACCCGACTACCCGGAAGCCCCTAAGACAGAAGACGAAAAGCAAATTGCTTCCCGCTACAACAAGATCAAGGGTAGTGCTGTAAATCCTGTATTACGCGAGGGAAATTCAGATCGAAGAGCTCCTAAGGCTGTCAAAGAATTTGCCAGAAAAAACCCTCACTCTATGGGCGAGTGGAGTTCGAATTCGCTGACAACGGTCGCCACCATGACCCATGGTGATTTCAAGTCGAATGAGAAATCTGTCATTGTAAATGAAGATACAACGATTAAAATTGAATTTTCAGGCGAAGATGGAACCAAAAAAATATTGAAAGAATCAACAAAACTGTTGGCAAAAGAGATTATCGACGCTACTGTGATGAGTAAAAAAGCACTTGTCAAATTCATACAAAGGCAATTGCAAGACAGCAAGGAAAATGGGCAGCTTTTCTCTCTGCACTTGAAGGCAACGATGATGAAAGTCTCTGACCCTATAATTTTTGGTCATGCGGTAGTTGCATTTTTCAACAAAGTGTTCGAAAACCATGGGGAGATCTTAAACAAAATCGGGGTAGATGTAAACAATGGTTTTGGTGACCTATTGGAGAAAATTGAGGTGCTGCCTGCCGAACAAAAAGCAGCAATTCAGAAAGATATTTCTTTGTGTATTGAAGAAGGGCCAGATCTGGCCATGGTGGATTCGGATAGAGGCATAACAAATTTACACGTACCTAGCGACGTGATCATAGATGCTTCAATGCCTGCTATGATCAGAACTTCCGGAAAAATGTGGAATTCGAATGGTGAAACGCAAGACACTAAGGCGGTTATACCCGACAGCAGCTATTCGGGACTGTATCAGGTAGTAATTGAATTCTGCAAGAATAACGGTGCATTCGACCCAACAAAAATGGGCACGGTTCCAAACGTGGGCTTGATGGCCCAAAAAGCGGAAGAATACGGCTCCCACGATAAGACCTTTGAAATGGATGCGAAAGGTACGGTTAGGGTGATTGATTCAAGCGGGAATGTGCTGCTGGAGCACAATGTAGAGCCGGGAGATATCTGGAGAGCGTGCCAGGTAAAAGATGAGCCGATCAAAGATTGGGTTAAACTTGCTGTAAGCAGAGCGCGTTCCACCGGAGCACCGGCTGTTTTTTGGTTAGACAAAAACAGAGCTCATGATGTTCAAGTAATTTCGAAAGTTACCCAGTATCTAAACGAACACGATACAAGTGGTTTGAACATTAAAATTTTGGCTCCTGAAACTGCTTGTTTGTATACATTAGAAAGAATAGTAAAAGGCGAAGACACGATATCCGTAACAGGAAACGTTCTTCGGGATTATTTGACGGATCTATTTCCAATACTCGAGCTAGGCACCAGCGCAAAGATGTTATCCATTGTCCCGTTAATGAGTGGCGGCGGTTTGTTTGAAACAGGTGCAGGTGGATCAGCACCAAAACACGTTCAGCAGTTCAACTCTGAAAACCACTTGAGATGGGATTCCTTAGGTGAATTTCTTGCCTTGGCCGTGTCTTTCGACCATTTGGGTGAGACCTGTAATAATCCAAAAGCAAAATTACTTGCTAAAACGCTTGACAACGCAACAACAACACTGTTAATGAACGGAAAGTCTCCGAAACGAAAAGTTGGTGAGCTTGATAATCGTGGAAGCCATTACTACCTGGCACTATATTGGGCGCAAGAGCTGGCAAAACAGACTGAAGATCCGGAAATGGCAACACAATTTTCAGATATGGCAAGGGAGCTTAAAAACAATGAAGAAACTATTTTAACCGAGCTGAACGCTGTTCAAGGTGTTTCGGTTGATCTGGGAGGCTACTACCACATCAATAATGAGCTAGGAGCACAGTTCATGAGGCCAAGTGCAAAATTGAATGGAATAATTGAGTCTGCTGAAGTAATCGCATAGCCTTCGCCACAATAAATGCTTTTGTTAAAGATTGTTTTGGCTTTATGAATTTTCTTTGGCTCGCCGCTTTATTTCATTTCTAATTTCCTTTAGCTTGCTGCGAATATCTGATTTGTATTCTGTAAGAATATGTTGGTGCCTTGATAACAATTTTAGCTGGTGCAGATAACGTCCGCGTTCAAAACGTTGATTGCTACGGCGGTGAGCGCCAGCTGTTGATTTTTCCCATCCGCAACGATTTATCAGCTCTTTTTGGGCCTCGCGGTTCTTTTTCATCCAGCCATTTAGAATATCATTCCATTTCATTTTATTCTTATATAGATCGAACTGTTTGTCCTGATTGGCAAGTACATCTTTGTTCAACAACAGGATTCTTTCGCCTATTTCATCAACGTCTAGGAAAGGGCTAAGCTCAGTATACATAGTTTGCATGGTTTTGAGAGCCTTTTTCATGGCAGTAAGGTTCTTATAATGTGCTCCGGACAGTGCCTTGATCTGTTTGGTAACAATGAACAGCAAACTATCCCTTACCGCAAGCTGCAAGGTGTCCCATTTATTTGCCCGCTTTCTTGAATCAATATATACCGAATCGTATAAGGCATAAAATTCAATGAGCCAGTACTCCGCCCCTTTCGTAGCCAGGGTTTGCTTATTCAACAAACTGTCTACCCCATTCATTTTTGGAAAGATATTTTCAAAAGCAGAGGATAGCTCCACATTAAGGGTATCGTTTTGCAAACACAAATTTCTAATCTCATTCTCAGCAGCAGCTACCAGTGAAAGCTTTGCTTCAATTTCTGATCGTGAAGGCGGCTTTTCATCAGATTCTTTTGTTTTCAATTTTAATGCTTCCTGCTTGGTTTTCGCTTTTAAAAGTTTCTCTCCCTTTATTTTCAGCGACTTGTTCTGCTTTTTCTGTTTTTTGATCAGCTGCTTGTTCTTTTTCCAGGCCGACCTTGTTCTGGCAATGATCTTATCGTTCTCCTTGAAAACCTTTTTGTATCGGTTCTTCTGCTTCTTCAACAATCCAAGGTGTACTTTTTTCTCTATGAGCCTCTGTTTTTTGAACGCGGCTTTCCCCTTATTCACGAAATAGGTCAATGTATCGTATTCAGCATAACGTTCTTCACAGTCGGAAATATCTTCTACCTCTGTTCCGTTGTATTTCATCAGGTTGGCATACACGAACCTCTCCTGACCAAATCCATAGCTGAATTTGTTGGTGTCGTTGAAGTTTGAGCAGGAATAACCAGTGAATTGCTCCGGGAACTCGTCGGAGATGCTATATGCGATAGAATCTTCAAAATTGTAGAAGCTACCTTTAGTCCTGTTTCTCAAATACTTTCTTTTCCTGCCGAGTGATATACGAAAAGTATCGATTGGCATTGGGTCGTTAAGCAGCTGCCAGAAAGGCGCGAGAGGAAGGTGATCCACGATCATTTCCTCGGGTGTCATGTTGTACCGTTTGTAAACCGGAGCTTGTACAAATTTTAATTTGTCTTTTACATATGGGATTCCCAATCGTTTCAGAAGCTGTGCGAACTTTCCCCTCTTCAAAATAACATAGCCAGCATCGAAAGTGGCGTCCACCAATTCCCATTCACCATTCAGTTTAGCTCCATTCCATGAATGATCGGCAACATGGTAAGCATCAGAATGGTCGTATACCCACAGGTGTCGGTCTATATTACCATCTATTTTTTTGCAATCAATACCAGCTTCAGAACACAGATCTTCCAGAAGTGATGAATAATGTGAGCAGACACCTTTCCTTCGACGAAGTGTTTTTTTTGGCGTTTGGCTTTTTATTCTGCTTGAAGTCAACTGCTTAACATCGTATTTGATGTTGTTAATGACCCAGGTATAAAGAGCTAAAAATTTATCTTCCTCGTTGGTCCATTTTTCTGTCAGCTTCTTTGCTAATACAGATGCATTTCTGGCCGACCCCGGCATCGTTTTTTTTGAAAGTTCAACGACTTTTTGGTTTTGCGCATAACCAAGCGTACCGACATTTAGCAGTAATAAAAACAACAAATAACTTATTGGTCTATGATTTTTCACAAAAGCATTAAAAGCTAATTAAGAATAAGCAAACCTATTCAATTCACAGAATTAGCAAATCGAACACATGAACTTCAAATAAACGCAGTTACTGATCAATATCGTATCTGCTGAAATATTGAAATTTGTTGAGACGCTGTCAAATCCCTTTTCTACCTTCGCCGAGAATGGAACGCGTAGCATTTCGTGAAATATACAGGTTGGCAATTCCCGCCATTCTATTTAATATCGTTGAGCCGGTTATTGGCATGACCGATATGGCAATAATAGGGCGAAT
>JAAZYJ010000141.1 GCA_014239715.1 Flavobacteriales bacterium | reverse complement strand
GGCTGCACGTCGTAGTGGCCATAGACCATGATTGTAGGGAGTTCCGGATCAACTATTTTGGAGCCGAAAACAACCGGATATCCTTTTGTCTCACACAATTTGACGTCTTCCAAACCAGCTTCAACTAATCTCATTTTCACGAGTTCAGCGGTTTTATATACGTCTGATTCGTAAGAGGGATCGGCACTGACCGAAGGGATCTTTAAAAGCTCAATAAGTTCAGTTAGGAAACGCTCTCGGTTTTCATCAATGTATGATTTGATCTTGCTCATAGTATTTTTGTTCAGAAGCTGCTAAAGATAAAAGTTTTGTTCTCTATGCCCTATTGTTATTAGCAATCTAATTGTAACAACCGTTAAAATGTCATTGTTTATCAGCGTTAAATACAGCTGTTAATGGAACATTGAACATTATCTTTAGCTTTGTATAAAGCACAATCTACAGTGCTATAGTAAGGAAGAATACTATGGTTTTGATCATTCAAAGAAGTTGCGCCAAGTCGTTGATTAGAAATCAATTCTGGTTTTTGATCTTCATGGTACTGCTTTCAAACGAAGTTCGGGGGCAACAACTTACGGATGTTGTTGCACTGAACAGTGCGTTGAATGAGTCGTCAGGGTTGATCTTTTTAGATCAGAAATTAATTACACACAATGATTCTGGCGGTGAGGCGGCTTTATATGAAATTGATACGTTAACGGGGAATATTGCAAGAAAGGTGATCATTGCCAATGCGAATAACATTGATTGGGAAGACATCTGCCATGACAGCAATTACATTTACATCGGGGATTTCGGAAATAACAGTGGCTCACGAACCAACCTGAGGATCTATCGGTTGTCAATTCCGAGTTATTTAACTTCTTCCAACGATACGGTATATGTGGATACGATTCAATTCAGTTACGCAGATCAAATCGACTTCACACCATCGTCTTTTGCAACCAATTTTGATGCTGAAGCGGTGATCTCTGTTCAGGACAGCTTGTACGTTTTCACCAAAAACTGGGGAGATTACCGAACCAACGTCTATGCAGTTTCAAAACAACCGGGCAGCTATTCTATTTCTAGAAGTGACAGTCTTGACGCTCAGGGGCTGATCACCGGAGGGACATACAATGCAGATTCAAATAAAATAGTGCTTACAGGATATACTTTCACAGATCCTTTTATTGTAGAGCTGAGTCAATTTAGCGGCAATCTTTTCTCCAATGGATTGGTAGAGCGATATACATTAGACCCTACCGGATCTATACAGGTGGAAAGCGTTACGGCATTCAGGTTAGACCAATACTACCTTACATCTGAAGATAATCCAACCGGTAGTTCGACATTGTTGAGGTTGAATTCGAATGCACCAAACGGTATAGGCCTCGTTGAAATGAACAGCAACAGAATTTACCCTAACCCGGCCAGCAGAACTGTTTACGTTGCGCATAAAGCAAACGAAGTGGTTGGGATCTTTACTACTGGTGGCAGTCTAATGTTGGCTACACAAAATTGCACCATTGACATTTCAGGATTGAAAAGAGGCTCTTATTGTGTCAGGGTTTCAAATAAAAGGGGGGTAGTTGTATCCACTGACAAGTTATTGGTGGAGTAATTGCACCCTGCATCACCAGAACGATGGTCGGGTATAAGACCTTGGCAATCCAACAGATACTTTATTCTTTTCTTTTTCTTGTCAGTTAAAGCAACTATTTTAGTTGTCTTGTAGTCGTTATTATATGTGTGGATACCTGTTCGAACACGGAAAGGAGTATACATCGCATGGATTAATGTTACTTTAGATCGCTATGAAAACTAAAATTACAATCTGCCTGGCGGCGGTAATGTTGCCGTGGTTGCTTTTTTCTCAGGTCAATACCGACAATACACAAACTGTGGAATGGTACGTTCAAAACGTATTGGTCGGTGCAGGCGTTTCTATTACCAACGTCCAGTACAATGGTGGGTCTGCAGCTGTTCCAATGCCTCAGGTAGGTCAATTTGATAATTTACCTTCAGGTGCTGATATCGGCCTTGTGGAGGGAATGATAATGGGCTCAGGAGACATCACTTTGGCATCTCAGAATAATATTAGTGGAGGATCTTCTCTTGGTGGTACGGGGGCAAGCGGAGTTGATGCGGACCTCGCAGCCATTACGCCCAATCCGATCTTTGATGAATGCATTGTCGAGTTTGATTTCATCCCGGATGGGGACTCTATCAATTTCAATTATGTTTTTGCTTCAGAAGAGTACGACGAATATGTTTGCGGATCGGTCAATGATGCGTTCGGATTTTTCCTGACTGGTCCCGATCCTAGTGGCGGAACCTATACGGCTCAGAATATTGCTTTGATACCAGATCCTTCGGCCTGGCCGACATTGGTCTATACGTCTACTCCGGTTTCGATCAATACAGTGAACTTGGGTGTGCCCGGAAGCACCGCCGGATCAGGAGCTAATTGTACGGCAATTGATCCTGCCTGGGCAACATACAACATATTTTATACGCAAAATTTAGGAACGAACTACGAGTACGACGGCCGAACGATAGTGCTACCCGTAAGGGTTCCTGTGATCTGTGGACAGACCTATCACATCAAGCTGGCAATCGGAGACGGAGGAGACTCAGCTTGGGATTCTGGTGTCTTTTTGGAAAAAGGTTCTTTTTCATCCAATGCAATTAGCGTTTCAGCAGAGATTGCTAATGGTGATACCATTCTTTGGGAAGGCTGCAACGAAGCATATTTTGCTTTTTCCAGACCGGATACAACAATTGATTTTACCGTTTATTTTAACGTGACGGGTACGGCGACAATGGGCGACGATTATACTGCAATACCCGACAGTTTGGTCATGTCAGCAGGCACTTATTTCGACACGATTTTTTTATATCCCCTTGTAGACACCATTATTGAACCGTCAGAAACGGTAACCATAGAGATCTATTTTCCGAATTGTCTTGGAGGTTTTGATACGATATCGGCTTCGCTGATCATCAATGACTATATACCCTTGACAGCCACCATGAACATTCCGCCCGTGGACCCATGCTCTGCTCCGGACAGCCTGCTGGTTGAACTGGAATTTACTGGACAGGGTGCAGATTCGATCCATTGGGATATGGGCAATGGAGTTACGTTCATTGATGATACGATCGTCAACTACTATTACACTACGCAAGGAACATATTACATTACCATGTATGCCGAGGATGTATGTGGAAACAATGCAACCATTGTTGATACAGTGGTATATATAGCGAATTATACGCAGTCCAATGCTATACCGCCGCCTGATATGTTGCTATGTGATCCTCCATTTGACGTGACCTTTGACGCCGGCGCACCGGCGCCGCCCGATGCTTTCTGGGACTTCGGTGATGGCTCCGGTACTTCAACACAGATCAATCCGACCTATACGTATGCCGATACAGGATCGTATACGGTCATGTATGTTGCAATTGATTCGAGTACCTGCAATATTGCTGATACAGCGTTTCTGAGTGTTAACATTGATCAGGCAGAAACGTTTGCTGCTCAAATGTCATTTGAACCACCTCCTCCTTGTGGTGTGGATACGTTATTTGTGGACTTGGCTTTCACCGGTTCAGGTGCTGATTCTTTAGTTTGGGATATGGGAGACGGAAACGTATTCAATACCACTACGGTCAATCACTTCTACACGGTGCCGGGAACATATACCGTATCTATGGAAGCGTATGATCTGGTGTGTGACAAAACTGAAACGATCTCTCAGGATGTGTCATTTCTAGGGCCGCAGCTTTTTGAGGTTATCGTTCCGAATGTGATCACGCCAAATGGGGATCAGATCAACGATGAGGTTAAATTCGAAGATGCTGATCCTACAGGCGAGTTCAATGTGATCATCTGGAGTCGATGGGGAACAAAAGTGTATGAATCAAATAGTTCAGCAGATAACTGGAAAGGAACAAAAGTGAATGGAAAGGAGCTGGAAGAAGGCCTGTACTACTACGAATTAATATACAAAGATCGTTGTTCCGGTCAGGCCGAGCAGCTTAAAACAGGCTTTATCCATTTGCTTAGATAATTTGGTCCTTATCCGGTCAACAAACTTGTTCCGGTCATTTCGTCCGGCTTTCTAATATCCATTAACTCTAATATTGTAGGAGCGATATCGGCGAGAATTCCGTTTCTGATTTCACTAGTATCCTGATCAATGACAAATACCGGTACCAGGTTGGTTGTATGTGCTGTGTGGGGTGAACCATCCGCATTGAACATTTTATCGGCATTGCCATGATCAGCAATTATAACGAAAGAATAACCGTTTTCCACTCCCGATTCAACCACTCTTCTTGCGCAATCATCAATCGTCTCCACGGCCTTTACGATGGCTTTTTGAACGCCTGTATGGCCCACCATATCAGGATTGGCGAAATTCAGACAAACAAAATCAACACGACCATCTTTCAGCACATCACAAACACGACTGGTAACTTCCGGGGCACTCATTTCAGGTTGTAGGTCATAAGTGGCAACCTTTGGTGAGTTGACAATGATGCGTTTTTCACCATCAAAAGTAGTTTCGCGACCTCCTGAAAAGAAGAAAGTTACATGAGGGTATTTTTCCGTTTCAGCAATTCTAAGCTGTTCTTTGCCTGATTTGGAAATTGTCTCGCCAAGGGTGTTCATCAAATTATCTTTCTTGTAAATAACCTCTACATTTTTAAACGAATCATCGTAATTCGTCATCGTGTAATAGCTCAGATGTAGGGGTTTCATTTCGAATTCAGGCAGTTCCCGTTGAGAAAGCGCTATGGTGATCTCGCGACACCTGTCGGTCCTGAAATTGAAACAGATAACGGTGTCTCCTTCTTTAATTGTGGCAATTGGAGTATTATTGGTATCATCGGTGATCACGATGGGCTCAATGAACTCATCAGTAACTTTGGCATCGTACGATGTTTGAATGCCGATGACCGGATCGTGGAAATCATTTCCTTTCCCGTGAACCAGAAGATCATAGGCTTTTTTAATCCGTTCCCATCGATGGTCACGGTCCATTGCGTAGTATCTGCCAATGACAGAGGCGATCCTGCCGCCTGAACCTTTTAGGTGCTCCTGTAATTTCTGGATATGTCCCTTGCCTGTTCTGGGACCACAATCGCGACCGTCAGTGATGGCATGAATGAACACGTTCTGCGCATTTCGTTGTTTCGCAAGGGTGCACAAAGCATATAAATGTTCGATCGAGCTATGGACACCCCCATCAGAGACCAACCCAATAAGATGCACGTCATTTCCGGATGAACTTGCATTTTCAAATGCGCGGTTCAGTGCTTTGGTATTGAAAAAAGAACCATCTGAAATAGCC
>JAAZYJ010000178.1 GCA_014239715.1 Flavobacteriales bacterium | reverse complement strand
TCGTCGACAGCCTGCAAAAGGCAATGCACTCTTTCGGTAAAAGCATGAAAGGC
Source organism: Flavobacteriales bacterium (assembly GCA_014239715.1). The sequence goes on along the minus strand of JAAZYJ010000178.1, from coordinate 5,003 downwards.
TATTTGACCAACGAAGCCATCTTGCATGCCCCGGAATCAAGGACCTCGTCCCCGATCAGAGTGCCGAGAAACAAAGATACCTTTGAACACATCCGCATTAAAGGGCTATACCCATGTGCTGAAGGGGCCGGATATGCTGGAGGGATCGTTTCTGCTGCAATTGATGGTAAAAACTGCATGGACGCAATAACTGATACGACCCTTTGATCGTCAAGTGAAATACAAAATTACATTTAAATTTATTTGGTTTATATTATAAACTTATTTATATTAGCATCTAGTTTACAACTAATACATATGAAAAAAGAAAAAGAAGTAAATAAGTTAAGCTTCCAAAACAACTTGGGAAACTATCTCTTCGTTGCCTGTATGTTCGCAGGTATAGCATTGGGTATGATGTTCGGCTCAGTTTCCGCCGGAACTCTATTGGGAATGGCCGTTGGCTTTGCCGCCTATGGCATTGTTCTATTAAAACAAAAAAAAGAACCATGAAACAAGAGACATTTACGGAACAAGAAGCTATTCGATTAATAGAACAAACCATTCAATCTGTCAGAAAGAACGTAGGTGAAAATGGTTTTATTTTTCTCCTTTGGGGGTGGATGATCCTGCTTGGGTATGCTATCTCCTACGCGCTTATGATTTTTAAGAATCCCAACGTTATTGGCTATTGTTGGTTGGTGATCGGCGTTTTAGGCTTTACCATCTCTTTTATTCACTATGCGAGAAAAGACAAACAAAGTAGGGTCAAAAATCAAATCGAGAAATACTTTACGTACGTATGGAGCGGAGTGGGCCTTGGAGCTCTCATATTCTATACCTATCTGATACTCATACAGGAGTGGGGCCTTATCGCACCATTTGTACTTTCGATGGCTGGAATGGGAACATTTATTTCGGGGAGAATTATGAAAGTACGAGCGCTTGTACTCGGCGGAATTTCTTTTTGGATAGGAACAGCCGTAGCTCTTTATTTTCAGAATGAATGGCAATTTCTGATTGGAGGAGCTTGTATGATAACGGGGTATTTAATTCCCGGGTATGTATTGAAATTCCGCTACAAAAAAGAGCAGAATGCTTAAAAGTCTTGACCCGTTATTACATAACGAGCTTCGCCTGAAGATTATGTCCATCCTGATCTCGATCACATCTGCAGAGTTCAAAATGTTATTAACAGAAACTGGTGCTACAAGAGGAAACCTCAGCGCACAAATATCTAAGCTGGCAAATGCAGGATACATCCTTGTAGATAAAACATTCAGAAACAATTATCCGCTTACTACATGCACAATAGCTGATAAAGGAATTGATTCGTTTGAACAATATGCTCTGGCGCTTAAAGAATATCTGGGCAATCGTTAATTCGTCAATCGATCGAGTAAAATACCAGCAGCAACACTAACATTCAAAGATTCAGCAGCACCTGTTCCTGGAATTGTAATACGCTGATCAGACAATTGAACCAGCTCATCCCGTATCCCATGAGATTCACTTCCCATGATCAGGTTAAAAGGTCCACTAACCGTATCGGGCCTATCTCCGTCCATAACCGCCGAATAGGTTGGCAATTCTGACTCCGAAACGAACTGAACCAGGTCAGTGTAAATGACCTTTACGCGAAATAAACTGCCCATAGCGGCCTGAACCACCTTCGGATTATAGCAATCTGCAACACTTGATGAACATACAAGTTGAGTAACACCAAACCAATCAGCGATCCGAACAAGTGTACCCAAATTTCCCGGGTCGTTCACACCATCCAGCAATATCGATGACGTACCATGCTCAGCTTCGAATGACATGGTTTCAGCAACTGCAATTACTTTGTTCGGACTCTTAAATGCCGACAACCTCTTCAGCTCTTTTTCTGAAATCAACTCCGCTGAGGCGAAGGGAACTGTTGAATAGATCGACTTTACCCGAAACTTAGATGCCAATAGCTCTTCAACTGCCTTTTCCCCTTCTACAATGAATTCCCCATGCTCCTTCCGGAATTTTTTTTGTTGAAGACTCCTTATTTTCTTGATGATAGAATTACTCAGCATTTATTCGCTATCAGTATATTTGCTCGAATTCAAAAGTAGGGAATGACTTTGATTAATACCAAGCAAATGCGCTTCTGTTGTATTTTCTGTTTGCCGATAATGGTATTCCTGCTTCCGTCATGCAATCCGGCCAAGCGAATTCAGAACCACGAGCTTCTGCTTGATAAGAACGTAATTGTTCAAAATGGCAGTGAGCTTGATGAGTCAGAGATCAATGCGATCATTAAGCAAAGAACCAATGTTTATAGCCTGACCGCATTCCGCTTACGATTGCATGTTTACAATCTGGGAAATCCTAAACGAATCGAACGAGTTAATGCGCGATTAAATGCACAGGTGAAACGGAAAAATTTAAAACGCGAAGCAAAAAATGAGGAACGCATCGAAAACAGAAAACAAGATAGCATTGCTGGTGTCAAGCTCAAGCGATTAAAGCTTAAAAAAATGGCGGTAAAAAGAAAAAATCTTGGAGAATTATTTCAATCTGCCGGCGAAGCTCCCATTATACTCGACAGCACACTTAATCAACGGTCAAATGATCAGATCAAAATACACATGTATAAAAATGGGTATTTCGCTGCAGAAGTTCGCGATAGCGTTGTAACCCATAAAAACAGAGCTACCGTATATTATGTTATAGATGCTAATATACCGTATCATATTCAGTGCTATACGCATGAAATTGAGAAAAACGATCAGGGCGAGATCCACGATTACATCAATTCAATAGAAAATAAATCTTTGATCCATGAAGGAGATCGATTTGATATGGACCTGCTCGATCGGGAAAGAGAGAGAATAACTATCGCCCTTAAAGACAGTGGTTTTCACTTTTTCAATAAGGAATACATCTATTTCCAATACGACACCACGGAAGCTAAAGGACAAATTGATCTGTATATGGACATCTATAACATTAAAAGTAAAGACCAGTTTACAGATACCATAAAGCTGGTTTCGCACAAACGATACACCGTTAGCTCAATAGACCTTTATACCAATTTTGATCCGAGAGTACAAAGTGCCCAATACGAACAGCTACAGTATAACAGCATGGACTTTTTATACAGGAACAGGTTGAACATTAAACCAAAAGTGCTTAGCAAAAGATTAGACTACAAGCCGGGTGAATATTACAACCATTCTAAAGTAGAGTCTGCCTTTAAGCGCTTGTCAGGCCTGGGGTTATTCAAGATCATCCACATAGATTTTGAACTGGACACATCCAATGGCCGTTCAGAACAACTTCGGTCAATTGTCGAGCTGGAACCTACAAAATCCAAAACATTCACACTGGAATCGGACGGGACGCGAACAGGTGAAGCTTTGGGTGTTGAGGGAAGTGTAGTTTTTACCAATAAGAATTTGTTTAGAAAGGCGATCAAGGGACAGGTGAGCTTTACAGGCGGACTAGAAGCGCAGAAGACAGTCGTACAGACAGATCAAAATGACCCATCCAATAACCTCAGTGGAATTGCATCCTCTTTTAACACATTGGAGCTAAGCCCCAGAACATCTCTGAGTATTCCTTCTTACTTACTTAGATTTACACGATTACTTGATTACCACACTAATCCTCACACAGAAATTGCCACTTCTTACAACTTTCAGCAGAGGCCGGACTTTACACGAAACATTTTCAGTTTTTTAGGAGCAACGGTGATCAATGAAGTCCCGGGACATATTCTTAGAATAGACTGGCCGGAGTTTTCACTGATCAATATTTACAACGAAAGCGAAGCATTTCAGCAAAGGATCACCGACCTTAATGACAGGTTCCTGGCAGCAAGCTATCAGGACCACATTATTTCAGCTGCCCGAATTTCCTATGAATTCAACAACCAGCGCCTAGATCAATTGAAAAATAACTTTTACGTAAAAACAACTCTGGAACAATCGGGAAACCTGTTCAGGTGGGGGTTTGAAAAAAGTAATGCCCAGGTGAACGAGCAAGGTGGATACGAAATATTCAACACCCAATTTGCCCAATACGTTAAAAGTACCATCGACCTGAGGTATTACCGGAATTTTAAAAAAAGTCAGATCGTCTATCGGATATATGCTGGAGCCGGGGTCCCACAGAAGAATTACAGTGCAGCCCTTCCTTTCGAAAAAGCATTTTACGCCGGAGGCGCCAATGGCATTCGCGCCTGGAAAGCCAGAACTCTTGGACCGGGAGGCTATTTAGACTCTACCAGAGCATTTGACAAAACAGGAGATATTCGCTTCGAGGTCAATGCTGAAATCCGCTTTGATATTATTGATTGGATCGAAGGGGCACTGTTCGCAGATGCCGGGAACATCTGGTTAATGAATAAAGATTCTCTCAGAACTAATGGCCATTTTAATTGGAAAAGGTCCGTGCCTAAAGAGTTAGCGTTAGGAGGAGGACTCGGTTTACGGATGGATCTCGATTTTTTTCTGATCCGATTTGATTTTGCCATTCCCATCTACAATCCCGCCCTGGGATCAGGAAACCGGTGGGTATTTGGCCAAAATACAGATGCTATCGAACTGTTTTTCAAACCACAGGTCGTTTTGGGAATTGGATATCCGTTCTGATCAAGACACAATAAATTCCCGTCGTCAAAAATGCAAATTCAGCAATTCGTTTAACAAAGTATTTCACCTTTGACTCATATTTGTTTCGAAGCTTAGTTGCTTTTATTAGATTTGCAGTCCGTTAATTTTTTAGAACAGATATGTCTAATACAAAAGAAATCCTAGGAGACAGAGCAGAACTACTTCTGGAACACAAATGTGCAACCATTCTAAAAGATCAGGTTCACCTGCCGGGATCCGACTTTATAGATAGAAGCTTCATTCAAACCAATCGATCAAATCAGGTCTTGAGGAACCTTCAGGCCATCTACGGTCACGGACGACTTGCCGATACAGGTTATGTTTCTATATTACCTGTTGACCAGGGAATCGAACATTCAGCGGGTGCATCTTTTG